>DATDRI010000268.1:0-10788 GCA_035291825.1 Vicinamibacteria bacterium
TCGAGGGCGAGGCGGTATTCGTGAGGCCGCGCCAGTGAGAGCCCGCGCCTACGCGAAGGTCAACTTGGGTCTCGAGGTCCTGTTTCGTCGGCAAGACGGCTACCACGAGCTACGCACCATCCTTCAGACCGTGGATCTTTATGATCGCCTCACTTTCACGCCGCAGGCGAACGGGATCGAGCTCGAGGTCGATGATCCCACCCTCCCCTCCGGACGAGAGAACCTGGTCGTGCAGGCGGCCGGGCTTCTGGCGGAACGCATCGGGCGCCCGGTGGGAGCTCGCATCGAGCTGGAAAAGAAGATTCTGCCCGGCCGCGGGTTGGGAGGGGGCAGCTCCGACGCAGCGGTAACGCTGTTGGCGCTCAACGAGATGTGGGAGGGTGGGCTCTCCCTGACCGATCTTGTCCGGTTGGCGGCCGAGCTCGGGATGGACGTTCCTTTCTTTCTCCACGGGGGAACCGCTCTGGCCATCGGTCGCGGTGACGAGGTCTATCCCCTGGCGCACCAGGTGGACTTGCCGATCGTGTTGATTCTGCCCGACTTCACTATTTCAACCGCAGCCGCCTATGGGAATTTGATATTGACAAAGCGGGAGTCGAGTCTTAAACTCCAGTCCTTTGCGTCGTCCAGTCTCGGTGGGAAGAACAGGCTTCCCGACCTGACGAACGATCTGGAGGCCGCAATCAGGGAGCATCTCCCCTCTATTAAGGAACACAAACAGAGCCTTCTCGAGCTAGGCGCTGTCGCTTCTCTGATGTCCGGCAGCGGCTCGGCTGTGGTTGGGATATTCGATGACGGAGCGGTGGGTGAATCCGCGGCTCGCTCCTTGGAAGAGCGGGGCATCCGTGCCCTCGCGACCCGCACGCTGACCGCGAAGACCTATCAGGAGAGACGACTGGAACAACAGCCACGGCGCTACGACGGTGCCTGAAAGAGGGAGGCTTCTATGGAGATCACCGAGGTGCGGGTTTTCCCCGTGGAGGATGAGAAGCTCAAGGCCTTTGTCTCCATCATCCTAGATAATTGTTTCGTCATCAGTGACATCAAGATCATTCATGGCCCCAAGGGTCTCTTTATCTCGATGCCCAGCAAGAAGCGGAAGGACGGTACGTTCCGAGACATAGCCCATCCGCTAAACAGCGATACACGTCGGATGATGGAAGAGAAAGTACTCAACTGCTATCAAGCCGAAGTTGCCGGAGCATCAGGCCTGCCACCTCGTGTACTTCCCGATGTCGAGTCATCGGGTGAAGCCATTGGCGGTGGTGCAGCAGAGGCGGAGGCAAGCAAGACTTAGGGCGGAACGTTTGGCGCCCTGGGGTGAAGAGTTGGGGCGTGGCCAAGCGGTAAGGCACCGGACTTTGAATCCGGCATTCGAAGGTTCGAATCCTTCCGCCCCAGCCATTACGGAAAACCTCGGGTGGTAATCCAGTCAGTATGCGAGGAGCTTCGTCGCTCGCCTGGGCCCGAGCGGGTCACCGGGCCGCTCACATCACCCAAGCCGTTTGCGTTCGTCATGGGTGACGCTCTGTCTGAGCCTGTCCGAGATTGGACGCGTCCGACCCGGAAGTGAGGGCACGGATACCAGATGGATAGACCTCTCAAGGTGTTCAGTGGCAGCTGCAATCCACGGCTAGCCGCGAGTATCGCCAAGAGCCTGGGCGTACCCCTGGGGAAGGCCAGCTTGGGGAGGTTCGCGGACAACGAGGTCTCCTTTCAGATCATGGAGAATATCCGGGGGGCCAACGTCTTCGTGGTCCAGCCCACCGCGCCGCCGGTTAACGAGAATCTGATGGAGCTCCTCATCATGATTGATGCCTTCAAGAGATCCTCGGCCAACCGGATCACGGCGGTCATGCCCTACTACGGGTACGGCCGGCAGGACCGGAAAGACAAGCCCCGGGTGCCCATTTCGGCGAAGTTGGTGGCCGACTTGCTCTCCAAGGCAGGGACCAGCCGGGTCATTACCATGGACCTTCACGTGGGCCAGATCCAGGGTTTCTTCGATGTGCCGGTGGATCATCTCTTCGCGGCACCGGTGATGTTGGATTACCTGACTGCGCTCGATCTGAAGGATCTGGTCATCGTTTCCCCGGATGCGGGGGGCGTGGAACGGGCTCGCGCCTACGCCAAGCGACTCACGGTCCCACTGGCGGTGATGGACAAGAGGCGTCACCTGTCGTCGAACGAAGTAGAGAAGATCTACGTCATCGGCGCGGTGGATGGAGCAACGGCACTCATCGTAGACGATATCGTCGACTCGGCGGGAACGTTGGTGAAGGCTGCCGACGCCCTCTTGGAGGCCAAGGCGGCTCGTGTGCTTGCCTGCTGCACGCACCCGGTACTCTCGGGAGACGCGGTGAAGAAGGTGGCGGAGTCGAAGATCGAGCAGCTCATCGTTTCCGATTCGATTCCTTTACCCCCGGAGAAGAAGAACCATTCGAAGATCAAGGTCCTTTCCGTCGCCGATCTATTGGGCAAAGCGATCCGTAGCGTTCACGAGGAGACCTCGGTCAGCTCACTCTTTGTATAAAGACTGAGCGCGCACTGATTGCGCGGTATTAGGCGAGCGGAGCGAGCCCGGCCCGCCGCCATCCGCAGCGAGCCAGCGAGCGCAAGGAAGCGAACGCAGCCTTGAGCCGATGCGTAGTCGCGTTAGTCGACGAAGCATTTTGCCTTGGGGGTGGGGACCCCAAGCAAGTATTAGAAGACTGAGCGCGCACTGATTCAGATTGACGGGGCTACCGGCTCGTGGCATGGTAGTGGGTTCGGGGCTGGCCGGCCGAACGGGACGTGAACGGTCGGTTGGGCACGCCAGGCGTTGGCCAGGAAGGAGAAGGCTCACTCACATGGAAAAGATGGTCGTCGAGGCGGAGAGGAGAGTCTCGTTTGGCAAGGGGGCAAATCGAAAGCTTCGTGCCAAGGGCATGATACCGGCTGTCGTCTACGGGCAGAAAAAGGACTCCATTCCGGTAGCGATCGATCCCAAGGTGCTTATTCGGATTCTACGTTCCCATGCCGGTGCCAACACGATTTTCGATCTTCAGGTTAAAGGAAGTGATGGCACGGACAACGTGATGGTGAAGGATTACCAGCTGGAGCCGGTGGAGCACGAGCTTCTCCACGCCGACCTCATTCGGGTGGCCATGGATCATGCTCTCACTCTGTCGGTCCAGATCGAGCTGAGCGGGATCCCGGTGGGCGTGAAACTGGAAGGCGGACTGCTGGACTTCGTTAGCCGGGCTATAGAGGTATCTTGTTTGCCGGCGGATATTCCGGAGAAGATCAAGGTGGATGTCTCCGGGCTGGTCATAGGCCACCTGGTTCGCGCCGGTGAATTGGAGCTTCCCGAAAGAGTGACTCTGGTGAGCGATCCCGGTCTGGTCATCGCCCACGTAGAAGCGCCCAAGGTCGAGGAGGAGCCGGCCGCCGAGGCAGTGGCCGCCGAGGGTCAGCCGGCAGAGCCCGAGGTCATCAAGAAAGGAAAGGCCGAGGTGGACGAGGGCTCGAAGGAGGGATCTTCCGAATAGGTTCAGGGAGCGGCCGGCGCGTCGCTCACCTGAGGCACGAGGTTGCGGCTTCTGGTGGGATTGGGTAATCCGGGTCTCCGATACGTCGGGACGAGACACAACCTTGGGTTCGAGGCGGTGGATCGCATCGCCCGGGAAGCGGGAGCCGCTTGGAGGCAGAGCTCGCCGAGGAGTCTGGTAGCGGAGGGTACTTTCGCCGGCCACCCGGTCCTCCTCGCCAAGCCCCTGACCTACATGAACCTGAGCGGCCGGGCGGTGCTGGAGTTGACTTGGGAAAGAGGTCTGGCCCCGCAAGAGCTCCTGGTTTTCATCGATGACGTCGCGCTGCCTCTGGGAACGCTTCGCCTTCGAGAAAGGGGAAGCGCTGGGGGGCACCGGGGTCTGGCCTCGGTCCTGGCGGCTCTCGGGGATGAGGAAGTGCCTAGGGTGAGACTCGGGATCCGGCCCCACCGGGATGGAGCAGAGGGGCCAGAAAGTGAGGAAAACGGCGATCTCGCCGAGTTTGTTTTGGAGCCCTTCACTGCGGGCGAGCGCGTCATCGTGGAAGAGCTTCTGCAGCGTGCCGTGGAAGCGACCCGAACGCTCCTAACCGATGGGATGGCGCGAGCGATGTCTTTACATAACCGAGTCCCCGAGGCCTCGGGAATCGAAGACTGATGGCAGCGGAACGACTCCTTGCTCTCTCAAAGCTGGGAGGGCTTGATATCCATAAGGAGACGAGATGAGAGGATACGAGTTGATGTATATCCTCGAGCCCACGCTCGACGAGGAGGCCACCAAGGCACTCATCGGGCAGATCGAGGAATTCATGGGAAAGCAGGGTGCCACCGTGGAGGCAACCGATCCCTGGGGCAAGCGAAGGTTGGCTTACCGGATTGGCAAGCACTTGGAAGGCTACTATGTCTTGAGCCGCTTGAAGGCGGAAGCGAAAATCGTTTCGGAGCTAGAGCGCCGGCTGCGGGTCACCGATGGTGTCTTGAGATTCATCACCGTCCGAGCGGACAAGGAGCAGGAGAAATTGGAGCGCCGGCGGGCGAGAAAGGCGGCTGGGGAGCAGGCGAGACGCGAACGGCGGCGCAAGGCGGCGGCGGCTGGACCGACCGGTCCGCCCCGGCAGGCCTCGGTCGCGGGTGACGTGGAAGGGGCCGAATCGTCCCGGGTCGCCGAGTCTGATGGAGATGAAGAATAATGCAACCGAAAAGAAGGGGAGCACCTAGCGGCGGTAGCGCCGCCGCCGGTCGGAAAGGAAAGCGCTTCTATTACCGCCGGCGCAAAGTGTGTAAGTTTTGCGCCGAGAAGATCGATTACATCGACTGGAAGGACGAGAAACTCCTCTCTTCCTTCATCCCGGAAAGAGCGAAGATCTTGCCGCGGCGGATCTCGGGCACCTGCGCCCCACACCAGCGAAAGCTGAAGACCGCGATTCAGCGGGCTCGAAACATCGCTCTGCTGCCCTTCACTTTTTAGGAGCAGCGTTCTGGAGCAAGTCCTCCGTACCCTGCGCGCCGCCGTCCGCAGCGAGCCTGCGAGCGGAGGACAGCGAGCGAACGAAGAGAGAGCGAGCACTGAGGCACGGCCCGACGAAAGCCGTAAGCCGGAGCCCTCAGCTCATGCAAGCTCCCGAGCGAAGAGCGAGGGAGCACTGAGCAGTGGGATGGGGGTGGGGCCCCGCGGCATGAAGCAGTGAGGTCAAAAGATATGCAGATTATCTTGTGTGAGAGTGTAGACAAACTTGGCAAGAAGGGCGAGGTCGTCGATGTCAGCCGTGGCTATGCCCGCAACTTTCTCTTACCTCGAAAGCTCGCCATGGAGGTCAATGACAATAACCTCCGGCGGATGGAAAAGGAAATGAAAGTCCTGGCGGTAAAGCATGGCGAAGAAAGAGAGGAAAGCGAAGTCTTAGCGGCGCAGGTTGCGAACGTGAAGCTTCTGTTCCGCCGGAAGGTTCACGGCGAGGAGCTCTACGGGTCGGTCTCCGCCGCCGACGTTGCCGAGGCTCTCGCGGCCAAGGGGCACCCGGTGGAGAGGCGGAAGATCTTGCTCGACGAGCCGATCAAGGGCCTGGGAGAATTCCCTGTTTCGGCTAGGCTCCATCCCGAGGTGACTGCTACTTTCACGGTGATTGTGGAGAAGGAGGAAGAATAAACCTTGGCCGAGGAGGTCGCCCTCGAGAAGGCACTTCCGCACAGTCTCGATGCGGAAAGGACCGTTCTGGGCGCCATTCTCATCGAGAACGAGAGTTTCCACCACGCCTCCGAGATCCTCAAACAAGACGATTTCTACCGACAGGCACACCAGAAGATCTTCGCTCGCATGGAGAGCCTGTCGGTGCGCGGACAGGGTATCGATCTCGTCACCCTCAAAGAGGAGTTGGCGCGCGCCGGCGAGCTGGAGTCGGCGGGGGGCATCGGCTATCTCACGTCCCTGGTCGACGGTGTTCCGCGCGCCACCAACGTTCCCTACTACTCGAGGATCGTCAAAGAGAAGTCCGTTCTGCGAAGCCTCATTAGCTCCGCCAACCGCATCATCCAATCTTGTTTCGATGAGCCCGAGGATACCCAGTCGGTACTAGACCAGGCAGAGCGGTCCATCTTCGAGATCGCCGAGGGGGCAATCCGAACCGGGTTCGAGCCAGTGGCGAAGATCGTTCGGAGCACCTTCAAGTCCATCGACGAGCTGTCCGGGCAGCGAGAGATGGTGACCGGCGTCCCGACCGGTTTCGAGAAGTTCGATGAGATGACCTCCGGACTCCAAGCTTCCGACCTGATCATCGTGGCGGCGCGGCCGGCGATGGGCAAGACAAGTTTTTGCTTGAACCTCGCCCAGCACGCGGCGCTATCCAGTTCGCGCACGGTGGGAATCTTCAGCCTGGAGATGTCCAAGGAGCAGCTGGTGATGAGGATGCTCTGCTCCGAGGCACGTGTGGATATGCACCGGCTGCGCACCGGGTTTACCTCGGAGAAGGATTGGACCAAGCTCATCCAGGGTGTCTCCAGACTCTCCTCTGCCCATATCTTCGTCGACGATTCGCCGTCTCTGAGCGTTCTCGAGATGCGGGCCAAGGCACGTCGGCTCAAGCTCGAGCATGGTCTGGACCTCCTGGTGGTGGACTACCTGCAATTGATGCAAGGTCGCGGTCGATTCGAGAATCGGACCCAGGAGATCTCGAGCATCAGCCGGGCACTCAAGGGGCTGGCGAAGGAGCTCAACATACCGGTGGTGGCCCTCTCCCAGCTCTCGCGAGCGCCCGAGAGTCGAGGAGGTCAGGGCGGGCATCGACCTCAGCTCTCCGATCTTCGAGAGTCCGGTGCGCTCGAGCAAGACGCGGATGTTGTCGTCTTCATTTACCGGGAAGAGGAGTACAGCCCGACTCCCGAGAACAGGGGTTTGGCCGAGCTCATCATCGGCAAACAACGGAACGGGCCGACGGGCAGCGCCATGCTGGCGTTCATCAGAGAATACACTCGGTTCGAGAACTGGGAGCGGCCGCACGACTCCATCTGAGCTCACGCCATGCATGGCGAGCTGACGCCTTCCCCCAGGGAGTCCGTTCCCCGAGTGCCTTCTGGTCCCGAACCGGGCACCCAGCGCGTGTTATACTCATTTCTTACTGGGCGGTTTCAACCAGTCTCTAAACGAGAGCCCGATCGTAATGCCCTCTCTGGTGCCTTATGCTGGAAACGGTCGGAGGCTCCATTCCCGTTTGGGAGACAACACCGAGCTACTCGGCAGGCCAGCAGGTTTGACGGGAAAAGACGTGGTCAATGGGTAAAGTCAAGATAGCTTTCGTCTGCCAGGAATGCGGCATCAGCTCGGCGAAGTGGTTGGGCCGCTGTCCGGACTGCGGAGCATGGAACAGTCTCGTCGAAGAACGAAGCGAATCCCCATCGAACAGTCGACTTCAAAGCTTGTCGGTGGGAGACGGTCCTCGCCCCTACCGGGAAGTGAGCTCGGACGCCGCCCATCGACTGAGCACGGGAATCGAAGAGTTCGATCGCGTGCTGGGCGGAGGCTTGGTGGCGGGGTCCGTGGTTCTGTTGGGGGGCGATCCCGGGATCGGTAAGTCGACTCTGTTGTTGCAGGTCGCTTCGCACTTGGCGTCCTCGTCCAGAAGCGACGGCCCCGTCCTCTATATTAGTGGGGAGGAGTCGGAGCAGCAGATCAAGCTCCGGGGAGAGCGGCTGGGTGTGAAGGCCGAGCGCCTGCTCCTCTTCAGCGAGACAAACCTGGACAACATCATCTCCGAATTGAAACAGGGACACCCCTCGGCGGTGATCTTGGATTCCGTTCAAACAGTCTACTCTCCGAAGTTCTCCTCCGCCCCGGGCAGCGTCGGCCAGGTGCGGGAAGCCGCTGCCGAGCTCCTCTACTTCGCGAAATCCACCGGAACCCCGGTCTTTCTCATCGGGCATGTGACCAAAGAAGGGAACCTGGCCGGCCCCAAGGCGCTCGAGCACATTGTGGACACCGTCCTTTATTTCGAAGGAGAGCGTCATCACGCGCATCGTCTGGTTCGCGCTACCAAGAACCGGTACGGAGCGACGGGTGAGCTCGGCGTCTTCGAAATGACCGGCTCCGGTCTGGAACCGGTGGGGAACCCTTCCAGCCTATTCCTCTCCGAGCGCGCCGACCAGGCGCCCGGCTCGGTGGTGGTCTGCAGCGTGGAGGGAACGCGGCCGCTGCTGGTCGAGATCCAGGCCTTGGTGTCCCGCTCGAGCTTTGGATATCCACGGCGTGTCGCCTTGGGTATCGACACCAATCGGTTGGCGCTGTTGTTGGCGGTCCTCGAGAAAAGGGTGAGTCTAGCGCTTTCGTCGGAGGATGTGTTCGTGAACGTGGCCGGCGGGCTCGTGGTCGACGAGCCGGTGGCCGATTTGGGAGTCGTCGCGGCCGTTGCCTCCAGCTTCAAGGAGCGGCCGGTCCATCCCCGATCCGTCTTGCTGGGAGAGGTGGGGCTGGCCGGGGAGGTGAGGGCCGCGCAGCGCGTCGCGGTAAGAGTTCGGGAGGCGGTCCGCCTCGGGTTCAACAAAATCATACTCCCGGCTGGCAACCTACCTCTTGCTGAGGATCAGGGCTCTGCGGAGCTGATCGGAGTCCGAAGCGTCGGGGAGGCTCTGGAGGCAGTTTTCTAGAGGTGTAAGGGAAACCGGCCGGCAAACGCGAGAAATCTGATGTCGACATTCATAATTAGAATCATTCTGCTGGCGGCGGTCATTTATACGTCGGTCATCTATGCTCCTCTTCCCTGGGGTGGACTCGCTAATGCGAGCCTCGGTGCTTTGTTGGGCGTGGCCATCATTTGGCTGGAGTTTCGCATTCGAACCGTTCCGGCCCGACAAGTGGCGGGAGGTTTCATCGGAGCGGTCCTGGGTGTGCTGCTCGCGCTCCTGGTGGGCATCCCCTTGTCCAAGATTCCCATGGCGAGCAACGCCCAGGCCTTCTGGCAGTCACTGGCGCTCTCAGTTCTCACCTATCTCGGATTGCTGCTGGGTCTGAAAAAAGCCGAGTGGTTCGACCCGCTCTCGGTGATTGCCTATTTTCGCGGCACCACCACCACCCGTAGCTACAAGATCCTCGATACCAGCGTGATCATCGATGGCCGAGTGGCCGATATCTGCGAGACCGGTTTCCTGGATGGCACCATGGTGATTCCGCAGTTCGTGCTCAAGGAGCTGCAACAAGTGGCCGACTCCGCGGACTCGCTCAAGCGAAACCGAGGTCGGCGTGGCCTGGACATCCTTCAGAAGATTCGAAAGATGAGTGGAATCGATGTGAACATATCGGAGGTTGACTTCCCGGAGGTCAAGGAAGTCGACCTCAAGATCATCGAGCTGGCCAAGCTTCAATCGGCGAAGATCGTCACCAACGATTTCAACCTCAACAAGGTGGCACAACTTCAGGGCGTTCCGGTGCTGAACATTAACGAGCTTGCCAATGCGTTGAAGCCGGTGGTGCTTCCCGGTGAGTTCATGCGCGTGTTCATTCTCAAGGAAGGCAAGGAGTACAACCAGGGCGTCGCTTACTTGGACGATGGCACCATGGTGGTCGTGGACAATGCCAGAAAGCTCATCGGGAAGAACGTCGACGTCACGGTGACCAGCGTGCTCCAAACCACCGCCGGGAAGATGATCTTTGGCAAAGCGATTGAGTCTTTCAACTCAGCGGCGGTGGAGAAGGGTTGAGCCGAGTCCTGGTCTAGAGACCGTCTTGGCCATGCTGGCCACGCTCCGTACTGTCCTGATTTCGATTCCCTTGGTAACCCTGTACACCATGGTGTGCGGCGCGGTGTCGATTCTGCTGGGGGCAGTGTTCCGCAGTGGTAACCCTTCCCATTGGCTAGCTCGTCTATGGTCTTGGCTCATCTTGACGACCTGTGGGGTGACGGTTTCGCTGAGTGGGCTCGAGAACTTGGATAGAGATCGGAACTACGTTTTCGCCGCGAATCATCAAAGCATCTACGACATTCCCATCCTCTTTGCCTGGCTCCCTTTCTCGTTTCGCATCCTGTACAAGGAGTCACTCAATAGAGTGCCCTTTATGGGTTGGCACCTCTTCCTCTGCGGCCACATTTCGGTGGATCGCTCCAACCCGGTGCGGGCACGCCAGAGTCTGGAACGGGCCGCCCAACGGATCCGGCAAGGGATCTCGGTGGTGATTTTCCCGGAGGGAACCCGCAGCCCGAACGGGTCGGTCGGCCGCTTCAAGCAAGGATCGTTCTTACTCGCCATCAAGTCGGGGGTGCCAGTGGTGCCGATCACCATCTCGGAGAGTTGGCGGATCATGAAGCGAGGAGAAGTCACGGTTCGCCCGGGCGAAGTCAGGGTTCATGTGGAGCGGCCGATTCCGGTTCAAGATCTCGGGGAGGATGCCGCCATCGAGCTGGCGCAGGAAGTGCGAAAGATCGTGATGCAGAATTACCAGCCGCAACCGGCACAGGCATGATCACGCTGGGCAGCGACCTCGCTAACCGCCTGCGATTGGCGGCCGCCCAGTTCGAGGGCGTCGACCTGTCCAGGGACGGGTCTGCCCTTCGACGGGAGCTCGATGGCGTGTGCGGATCGCTTCAGGAGCGGTACCAGGGGAAGGGCTGGCTCGAGATACCCGGAGTGGCGGAGACGCGGGCGCTCTACAAAGCGATCGGGCTCGACCCTGAGACCGTGGAGAGAATCGCCCGGTTGACGGGTGCCCAACCCGTGGGCCCTACGGGTTCCGTGGATCGGAGATGACTCCGCGCGACGTTGTGGCCATCGTGGCGGCG
>DATDRI010000269.1:0-2281 GCA_035291825.1 Vicinamibacteria bacterium
GACGATGGTCTATACTGAATGACCAAGCTCATGACCGCACGGACCTTCAGGTCTCGAGTCCATCTCATCGGTGTACCGCTGGATTTAGGGGCTGGCCGTCGAGGTGTGGATATGGGGCCGTCGGCCCTTCGTATAGCGGGAGTGAGCAAGGTACTGGAGGGTCTTGGCTACCAGGTGGTTGACGACGGCGATATCACCGTCACATGCCCAGAAGTCCAGGGAATGACGGATGCCAAGCTGAAGTACTTGCCCGAGATCGTGCGGACGGTGAGCCTGCTGTGCGAAAAGGTACAGCAAAGCATGGCTCGCGGGGAAATCCCGCTCGTTCTCGGCGGCGACCACTCGATGGCTATTGGTACGATCTCAGGGGTGAGCACCCATTACCGTCAGGAAGGGAAGAAGCTGGGTCTCCTATGGTTCGACGCTCACGGTGATGCCAACACGCCCGAGACCACTCCCTCCGGCAACATTCACGGAATGCCCCTGGCGGTCGTGCTGGGCCGCGGAGCGAAAGAGCTGGTGGAGGTAGGTGGCTTCGCCAGCAATGAATCGCGAGTCGACCCTGACCGGGTAGTGCTCATCGGTGTGCGAAGCATCGACGAGTGCGAGAGGGGAGTCCTGAAGGAGCTGGGCATCGTCGTCTTCACCATGGAGAACATCGACCGAAGAGGGATCCATGCGGTGACGAAAGAGGCCATTGAGATCGCGAGTGCGGGCACGGAAGCCTTCCACGTGAGCTTCGACGTCGACGTTCTGGATCCCTCGGTTGCCACCGGGGTGGGAACCCCTTCGCGGGGCGGGCTCACCTACCGCGAGGCCCACACCGCGATGGAGCTGGTTGCCGAGAGCGGAAAGCTGTGCTCGCTGGAAATGGCGGAGGTGAATCCGGTTCTCGACGTGCGGAACTCCACCGCCGAGGTCGCGGTGGAGCTCATCGGATCCGCCTTGGGCAAGCGCATCATCTAAGAGCTTATCTCGACCCGATCTCGACGTTCGAGTAACGGACACCGACGATGGACTCGACGCGCTCGGCGATGCCGAGCTCCACCCAGTGCCTCTGTGGCTCGTAGGGTGGCCCATACTGGTCGCTGATCACCAGGTTCCCGTTGAGAAAGACCTCGACCAGGTTCCCATCGCCCGCCGGTCCCCACTGGATGCGCCACTGATAGAGTCGAGTGGGATCCCAGTCCAGGAAGTTGTTACCGGCATCGTGCTGCTCTCCGTTGGCGATCCAGCGGAGTCGCAGGTACGGACCGTTGTGATTCTCATCGAGTTTTTGGATGTGCACTCGGTAGGGATTGGCTCGGTAGTCACCACGGTCAGGGTCCCACATACCGAAGAGCATGTACTGATCGGGACTCGGATTGAAGCGCTGGAGTCCCCGGTTCTCCCACTGGACGTAGCCGTTGCGGAGCGTGGGTATGTGGTAGCGGATGTAGTTGGACTTGGCCCTCACCTCCCAACCTCCTTCAGTGAAGGCTCCTCCGTTGACCGCACCGACCGAGGAGAAGTTGGTGAGAGGATCGGAGATGAGGATGGTCCCTGGCCCCCCGGGCGCGGGCGGCTCGGGCTCGATGATCTCGGGAACGGTGAAGTTGCCAATCGGAGAGGTAAGGCGCATATTACCGGTTTGCGCGAAGGCTCTCCAGAAGTGCTTGCCGGCCGAAAGCGTCTTTTCTACTTGCCAGGAGGTCTGGCCGTTGCCGCCCTGCGGGACGTTGTCTTTCCTGGCCACGACCTCGGAGAAGCTGGAGTCGGTGGCGACCTGAAAAATGTAGGTCGGGGCGGCAGCCGAAGCGGTGGACGCATTCCCCACCGTCAAGGTCGGCGAGGCAGTAGAGACTTCGCTACCCGCTTCGGGGCTGATGATGCTGGGCGGTGATGCACTGGGATCGGAGGGTGGGGCAATGGGTGGAGGTTGGCCTTCGTCACTGCCAACCACCGGAGGCGTGTTTGTGGTCGGAGTGATTCCTTCCTCGAGCTTACATGCTGCGACCATCAAGAGCCCCAGAACGAACCAGCCAATGGCCGCCAGCCTCGGAAGTTCTCTTTGATACATGGACACTCCTAGATGAGGTGATACGCACCTACTCCCGCTGCCGAGAGCCGAAACATACCCACCCGGGTCTACGTGTTCAGAGGTATTGAGAGCAAACTGCATTTTACAAGAATGCTGGCGTAGATGCAAGGCAAAAGTTAAAGAAGAGGATGAGGTTTTGCTGTTACAATGCGCGACAGATCATCGGCGGGAAATGGGGCTATGAGTGCAAAACGAATCGAA
>DATDRI010000270.1:0-7481 GCA_035291825.1 Vicinamibacteria bacterium
TCTGCGTCAAGGACCGGGGGATTACGAGCGAGTGCTCGTGAAGAAGCGGACTGGTCGCATCACCATCTCGAGCTCGCGCCGGTCTCCGTCAGGGAAGCAGCCGCGCCCGGCCCCAGCGGTTGGGAATCTTGCTCGGAAAAGACCCGGACTGCTCGACGTCGCTCCAGGTGTACACGGTGGTCGCGTCCGGACGGTTGTTGGCGTCGTTGTCGCGGAAGTTGAAGTCGAGCCCGAAGGCACCGCTTCCAGGCAAGTCGGGGTTCAGAGCGGCCTGGTCGATCCGGACCTCGAGCCACCAGCCCGTGCCGTCGCGGGACACGGCCGACGCCACCCCGTCCAGGACCTGCTGCCGGTAAGCCGTCGTGGTCATGTAGACGTTTCTCTGGTTGGCAGCGTCAATCACCAGCTGGACGTAAGAGGTCGAGTCTTCAATCGGGCTCGAGCCCCCCTCGGATCCGGGATCGATGTAGAGCTCCACCGCGTCGTTGGCCCAGTTCGCATCGGCGCCGAAAGGCGTGCGGATGTCTTGATCGGCGAGCCGCACGAGGAAGTATAGGTAGGAGGCATCATACCGGCCGTAAACGGTGGCGGTATGGTCGGACGCGTTCTCGGGAAGAGAAAGCGTGGTGGCATAGCCGGCCTTGTAAAGAACCCCGTCGGTGTCGAACCCAATGAGGGCGATGTCTCCGGTAGTCGTCTCTCCACCCCGAACCTTTCTCGAGTATGAAGAAAGATTCCAATCATCCGGGTTGCCGTCGATGGCGGGTGCGAGCCCGGCGAGAATCTCGAAGGTCGCCTGAGCCGGAACGTCCGCGAGAACCGCCCGACCCCAGCGGTCGGGAATCTTGCTGGGAAAGTTTGCGGACCGCTCGGGGTCGCTCCAGGTGTAGACGGTGCTCTTGTCCGGCCGGTTGTTCTCGTCGTTGTCGCGGAAGTTGAAGTCGGCCCCGAAGGACCCCGAAGCGGGGATCGCGGGGCTCAGGACCCCCTTGTCGATGGCGATCTCGATCCAAAAGCCCGAGTCGTCGCGGGATACCGCGGAGGCGACGCCGCTCAGGACCATCGCCCGGTAGGCGCTCGTGGCCATGTATACGTTTTTCTGGTTTTTGGCGTCGATGACCAGCTGAACGTCGGAAGTGGAGCCGATCATCGGCGTCCCTCCACCGTTGCCGCTCGGGTCGAGATAGACCTCGGCGCAGTCGTTGGCCCAGTTCATGTCCGCGGCAAAAGGCGTCTGGACGTCGTCGTCCTCGAACCGGATGAGAAAATACAGGTGCGTCGTGCTGTGTCGGCTGTAGACACTCGCGGTGTGATCGGCGGCACTTGCAGGAAGCGAGAGATGAGTGGCGTAGCCCGCGGTGTAAAGAGTTCCGCCGTCGTAGCCCACCCGAGCGATGTCTCCCGAAGCAAGCTCACCGGCGCGGACCATCCGGGTGAATTCGGAGAGCCGCCAGTCGCCCGGATTGCCATCGACGGTCAATGCGCCGGCCGCTTTCACATCGAGGGTGGGCTTGGATGGGGCGTCGGCGGTGGTAAAGCTCCAGAGCGACCCTTCGGTGGTCCCTGCACCGTTGACCTCGTCGACGCGCCAGAAATAGGTCGTCCGGGGCTCGAGAGAGCCGGGGCGGAAGCTCGCCTCGGTGAGACTGGCCCGATGCGGCGGCGGCTGGGTCGTGCCGAAGTGGAGCTCGTGCAAGGCCGCGTCCGCTCCGGGCGTAAAGCGAAGCTCGGTTGCGGTTGCGACCCCGGTCGCCCCGCTCCCCGGCACCGGCTGGCTGGCAGCGCCCGGCCTTCCTTGCGTAGTGAAGCGCCAGAGCGGACCGCTCGTAGTTCCGTTCGGATTGACCTCGTCCACACGCCAGAAGTAAGTCGTCGCCGGGCTAAGGGCTCCGGGATCGTAGCTGGCGCCGGTCTGGGTTCCGCGGGCCGGAGGAGGGTTGCTCGTGCCGAAATAGACGTCGTGCGACGTTGCACCCGCTCCCGCGGTCCAGCTGAGCTGGACGTTGACGCTCACTCCCGTGGCGTGGTCGGCGGGCTGCGGGCTGGTCGCTGGAGCTGGAGGACCTGGCAAACGATGGGCCACCGTGACCACATCCAGATAAAAAGTGTTACCGGTCCCGCCGAAGATCCGGAAGTCGGCCCCACCGTTCTGCCGATTGCCGAAGTAGGCATCGCTCACCCGAAAGGTGTGCGACTTCCAGGTGTTGGTTCCGGCGAGCGCGATTGTTCCGCCATTCCGATAGACCGAGCCCGAAGCGTCGTACTGCAAAGCCAGGGCGCCGCTCCCGCCGTCCCAGTACTCCACGGTGATGTGCTTCTCCGGCCGGTCGCCTTCGAAAGCAAAGCCGTCGCTTACCTCGAAATAGAAGTAAGAGTCGGACGCGGGGTCCAGGTTGCGCCGCGCCGATCGGCCGCCGATGTCGACCGGCGTCGTGTTACCGTCGCCGACCGCGACCTGCGCCATTCCCGATTCGACGTCCGGGGAGCCCAGGTCCACCGAAACCGAGCCCGCATCGCCCAGAGGGTAGTTCCGCAAGTGCAGGATCCAATCCTGACCATCGGGAGCGCTGAAGGATCGCACCGCTCCTCCCGAGGTGGTGCCGGCGGAGGTTCGCGTCCCGGTTCTGGGGTCGAACCAGTCCGCGGCCAGAGTTCCCCTGGCTCCGAGGAGATCGACGCTGACGCCGCCGCCGGAAGGGAGCTGAACGACGTAGTCGACGTTCGCCCACGCGGCCGCGATTCCGCTGCTTACCAGGTGCTGGGCCGGCGACAAGCGTTCGAAATGGAGCCCGGTGAAGAACTCATAGAGGATGCTCAGGTACTGCGCCCCCGGCGTGTCGGTCGAGCTCAGCCGGAAGTCTCCCACCCGGTGATAGGTGGAGTAGCCGGGGGTGTTGTTGCCGTAGACGCCATGGCCGCCGGCGAGCGCGAGGGCGTAGTGGTCCCTTCGAACGTCGTCAGGAGGCTGGTTGTTGCCGTGGTGGCGCGGGTCGCCCTCGTAGCCGTACTCGAGGTTCACCACAGGCTTTCCGAAGCGCCGTGAGTCCGCGACCCGCTGCCGCAGCTCCTCGGGCGATCCGAAAAGCTGCTGTCCGATGAAAGAGAGCTGCGGATCGTTGCCGAAAGCGTTGGTGGTCGAGGTCGTATGGAGCGAGATCGGATGACCGTAAGGGTCGCTCTCCTGAACCGTCCGCATGTAGTCGCGCCAGCGGTCCAGCGGCTCGCCGCCCTCTTCGAATTCGCCGACGATGATCCAGACGACATTTTTCGAGCCGTAGCGGGCCACCATGTAGCGCATGAATCGCTCGTACTGGTCGGATCTCTGGTACTCCTGATAATGGCCGTCGCCCCAGGAGAAAAAAAGGCCGGCAATCATACCCTTGGCGTTCATGTAGTCGATTTTCTCGTCGAGCCAGTGGAAGTAGGCGGGATTGAGCGTGTCGACGTCGAAGATCTCGAGATCGGGGTTCTGCCGGCTGTAGATCGAGCCGCCTTCATTCGCGAGCGCGTCGTGGACCACTCCGTGAGCGTAGTTGAAGTGCTGCCGGGCGCGATCGTCGATCACGCTCTGAAACGAGCCGTCGGAAAACCGCAGGTTGTAGTACATGTGCCAGAGAGTGTCTCCCATGAGGAAGAAGGGACCGCCATCGGCGGCCCACTCGAAGCTATGGGGACGTTCCCGGGAAATGCGGACGTAGCCCTTTTCCGATGATTCCACGCACTCGAGGCTCCCGCCCCGCCCGTGGAGCTCGGGGTCATTGGAGGTGGTCGACCAGTGCCAGGTTCCCGCCTGGGTAGGCAGCATGCGGATCTTGTAAAGCTCGCCTCCGTCCCAGAAGCCTCGGACGGTGATGGTTTGAGTCGGTCCGCTGAAGGTGGCTGAGAGCGCCACGTCGGTGTAGGGCGAGCTGCGGGGATTCGTCGTTCGCAGGACGACCTCGTACTGGCCGTATCGTTTGACACGGGGCACCTGGGCGATGCCGGTCGCAAACGGCGTCGGATCACTCCAGGGGCCCCAACCCCGCACGTTTCTAAGGCGCACGTGAGCGAAGTAGTCGGCGTCATTTGAAAGGGTCTCGCTCTCCGCGTAGTGGAGGGGACTGGCCACTTCGCCAGAGTCCCAGATGATGTCCACTTCGGGGTTGCTGGAGGCGTTCACCCGGACCTGGTAATGCGTGTGTCGCTCGCCCGTCCAGTCGATGTGGGGGGTGAGGCTATCTACGATCGAGCCGCTCGCCGGGTTATTGATGAGCGGGGCGGAGGGCGCGGTGCCGAAGTCGTAGACCCTGACGTTAGAGTAGACCGCGTCCAGGATCGCATTGTTGCGCGTGTTGGTTCCGATGCGGATGTCGTGAACTTGCGGCCGGTAGACGCTTCGGTAAACGAACGGCCAGGGGTCGGTGTCCTGGCCGTTGATGTAGAAGCGAATGAGCCCGTCCTTCCATTCGAGCCGCATGTGGTAGTTGGTATTCTCATCCCAGGGGTAGGGGCCGATTCCCGAGTAGTCCTCGAACTGATTCACTCCATCGGTGTTCATGATGAGCTTCAGAAAATTCGCAAAATAGGCTTCCTCGTCCCGGCCGTATCGGTGGAGAACGAACTTGAAGGGGTTGAGCCGGAGGTCAGGAGAGTAACGGTGCCGCGGGTCGCCGAAAGACGCGTCGTACATGCTCATCAGCTGACCACGGTGGTTTTGCGGGCGGGTGTCGTCGAACGAAAGACCGGTCACGTCGAACTCGACAGCTCCTTCTTCGATGGGGAGGGGGGAGGTGTACCGGATGTTGTCGGAAGGCGATGTGACCTTCCACCCGCCGGGAACGAAGACGCCTTGGCCGTTGTCCCGGGTGCCCACGGTCGTGCCGGTCGTCAGCGGATCGTGGAAGACGAGGTGCTCCGCGGCGGCGGCAGGAAGGTCCACCGCCAGCGCCAACCTTCCGGCTTCGCGCGGACGACGGTGCTCGACCGACGAGCCGTAATCGGGATCACTTCCCCGGAAGGCTCGCTCTTGCTTCTGTTGCGACCGTGCAACCGGACCAGCGACGAAAATCGTTGCCGTGGCCAGCAGCAGGGCAATGCTCCAATGCCTTCTCGTGCTTTCCATGTCGCGGAAAACATAGACTCGACGGCGCTCGTGGATCCACTGGCCGAAAGCAGAGGTTCGAGTACAGGGGGAGGACCTGTCCTTCAGGACAGGTAAGCCGTCGACCACCTTCAGTGAACTTCATCGCCGCGGAGGGATCGACGAACCTTGGAACGAGTTCCTCGGGCGGGCAATGGACGCCCTCACTCTAGGAAATTGTGAGGGACTCCTTCATCTTCTGGATCGTGCTTTCGGTGAACCTGGTGGGAGACGGCCCTTCGTTACGCGGGCGCCGGCAGTTCACGACGGCCTGAATCATGCCCGTGTCTCTCGGGGGCGCGAGCTTTCTCTACGGCGTGGCCTTCGGCCTCGTGAAAATCGCCTGGATCGTCTTCTCCGCGGTCTTTCTCTAACCCGTCTATGTCTCTGTGCCTCCGTGGCCTCGCCGGGTTACGTCCCCAGCCAGAAGATCCCTTGAACCGACACCGGGCCGTGATCTTCGCGAAGAGGGACGGAGCCCGAGCTCGGCTCCGCCCCGACATCCGCTCTTCTTATAGGGCCCGCAGAAAAGCCAGCAGGTCCTTCTTTTCCGGATCCGTGAGCCCGGTTCCGAGCACCAGGTTGAAGAACTCGATGGTGTCGTCCAGGGTCAGAAGACGCCCGTCGTGGAGAAAGGTGGGCGTATCCTTGATCCCCCGGAGCGGGAAGGTTTTGATCGGGCCGTCCTGGTTGGCCATGCGGCCGTTGTCCATGCGCGGCTCGAAGAAGCGCTCCGTCCGCAGGTTGTGCATGAGGTTGTCCGTATAGTACGGGGGGACATGGCAGGTCGCGCACTGCGCTTTGCCAAAGAAGAGCGTCTGGCCCCTCATCTCGCCTTCGCCCGCCTTCCTCGGGTCCAGCTTGCCGTCAATCCCCAGCTTGGGGGCGGGCGGGAAGTCCAGAAGCTCCTGGAACTCCGCCATCGCATGCACCTGGCTGCCTCGGTCGAGCGGATTCACGCCCTTCTTGACGGCGATGACCGGGTCGCCGTCGAAATAGGCCGCGCGCTGCTCGAACTCGGTGAAGTCTTCCACGCTGCGCAGCGCCCGCTGCGACCCGAAGAGGCGCTGGATGTTCACTCCCCGGAGACTGGGGGTGTCGATGCGGTGCCGGAACTCCTGCGGCCGGATGTCCCCCACGAGGTGCGTGGAGGCGTTGGTGTGCCCGTTGACGTGGCAGTCGAAGCACACGACCCCTCGGCTGGGACGTTCGGTGCGCCGGTCCTCGGTCTGATTGAACTGCTGCTGAGGGAACGGCGTCACCAGGAGCCTCAGGCCCTCGAGCTGCTTCGGGTTCAGGACCCCATTGAAGAGCTCGTAGAAGTTCTCGATGGTGACGAGCTTTCCCTGGGAGACGTCGCCGAGGTCCAGCCGCGTCGTCAAATACATTGGCGGCGGAAACTCGGGAAGGACGTGGTCGGGGAGATCGAAGTCAAGGTCGAAACGCGTGAGATCCCTTCCCTCCTGCTTTTTGACCTCCTCGATGTGGAACTTGGGGAACGTCATGCCCCCTTCGGGATGGTTGGGGTGCGGGAGCGGCAGAAAGCCCCTCGGCCACTGGTCCTGCCTCCGGATCTCCTCGGGGGTCATGGCGGCGAGCTTCTCCCAGGTCATCCCCGCCTGCAGCTTGACCCTCACCCCTTCCTGAGCGGGCTTTCCACGCGACATCGTGACGCCCGCCGCCGGACGGTCGGCAAGGTCGTAGCGCTCGGCGAGGAGAGCCATCTGGCGACTCATGACCTCGGGCTTTGCGGCTTTCATTCGGGCGAGGATCGAAGCGAAATCCTCACGGATGTCCACAGGAGAGTAGCTGGACCTCTTCTCCACTTCCTGGGCGTAGGCCACACCGAGTAGCAGCAGCGCCGTGGGAATGAGGGCCCATCGGAATCGTATGCGTCGTGTGTTTGATTCTTGCATCCTATTGTTCCTTTCTTTGAAACGTCGGATGCCGGGCCCTGACGTCAGCGGTCGTTTGGGCTCGGCACATGCGGTCCTCCCCGGGCTGAGAAGGGGCAACCTTTGTCAGACCGTGGTCATTCGCGCGATGATCGCGCACTTTCCGGAAGACTTCGCCCGAAGGCGAGTTTTCTTACGTTCGCCCCGCGGCTCCCCGAGGTTCATGGCCAGAACGCTACCATCGCCAGACGGTATTAGTGAAATATTTTGTTTTTATGGATACGATAGGCAGCACCTATGGATATTCCGGAGCTTCGATACTTCGTCGCGGTCGCGGAAGCGGGCAACTTCACCCGCGCCGCGGAACGCTGCCATGTGTCCCAGCCTTCCCTGAGCCAGCAAATCAAGAAGCTCGAAGGGCGCCTGGGACACATGGCAGCGTTCCGCGGCGCGGGTGAAGTTGCCCG
>DATDRI010000271.1:0-10250 GCA_035291825.1 Vicinamibacteria bacterium
AGATCGTAAATAGAACATATGGAGAAAATAGATGACCCGTCGTCTGGAGAGAATGCAGTCAACCCGCTAGCTGGCGCCGTCCGAGCATGGCCCCCCGCAGCACCAAAAGCCCCGCCGCCAAGAGACCCACGTCTTGGGCAAGAGTGAGCATCCCGATGCTCCGTCCGCCCTCGGCGGTGCTGAAGCAGCCACAATCAAGGTTCACTCCCCGATAGAGATTCACGGAGATGGCAGCGACAAAAATGACCAGCAGCGTACTGAGAAGAAGCGAGCTCTCTCCCTTGAAGACACCGACGATGAGGGCCAAGCCAGCGAAGAGCTCCATCCAGGGCAGGGTGACCGCGAAGAGATTCGACGCGGTGACGGACAACATCTGGTAGTTGTAGACCTGTTTGGCAAAGGCGGCTGGATGTTGGATCTTGTCGATGCTGGCGTAGACGAAAACAACACCCAGCACCAGGCGGCACAGCAGCAACAACCATCGGTTGCCCAAAAGCTTTTTCATCCCGTTTCCTCTCCTTCTTCAGCGTCTTCCACTTCCGCAGGATGACCCGCTTCGCTCCACTCCGGCCAGCCTCCCTCGTACACATAAACGAGTCGGTAGCCCTTCTCCGTCAGCCTTCGAGCCAGCTCGGTGCTTTCCTCACAGCCGAAGCCACTACAGTAACAAACGATCTCTTCGTCGGGAGGTGGCAAGCGATCCTTGACGAGCGGGAATGCAGAATCGAACTCGGTGACCGGCAGGGAGATCGCTCCCCGGATGTGTCCCTGGTAGCGATAGAAATCTTCGGCCCGCGCATCCACGAAAGTGACGCCCTCGTCCCATTTCTTCTTCGCTTGCGGGGTGTCTAGAAACCACGACGGCTCGAGGTCGCTGACGGCTTGCAAGGGATGCTGGGTGAGACCGATCCCCTCCTCGGAAACGTGATTGTAAACGAGTCCTACTACCGCCGCGCACCCAACGATTGCCAATGCGCCCAGAAACGTTTTCCCCCAGTCAGACATGACTACCTCAGATCGTACTTCTGAAGGAGATACCGGAAGGAACGGAGATTCATGCGCAAGAACTTGGCGGCTCGCGTCTGCACTCCGCCCGCCCGCGCCAGCGCCATGGACAAGAGACGCTTTTGAATGGAATCCACGTGTTTGTGAAAATCGAGGCCTTCCTCCGGAAGCTCGTCCAATGATTCTCCACCACCACCCACCGCCACTCCGCCGTTCCCCTGTTGTATCTTCTCGGGCAGCCTCTCCGGCAGAATGAGTTGTGACGGCTCTAGCGCCACCGCTCGCTCGATCACGTTCTCCAGCTCCCGAACGTTCCCCGGCCAATCGTGTTGGCACAAGAGCTCCATGGCTTCATCGGATATCTTCGCGATCCGCTTGTTCATGTGCCCATTCGCCTTGGTCAAGAAGTGCTCCGCCAGCAGAGGTATGTCCTCCCGGCGCTCTCGCAGAGGGACCATGTGGATGGGTATGACATTCAGTCGATAATACAGATCCTCACGAAAGGTCTTCTCCGCGACCATCTCCTCCAGGTTCTTGTTGGTTGCGGCCAGGATGCGAACGTCCACCTCCATCTCTTCCGTGGCGCCAATACGGCGGATCTTCTTCTCCTGCAGGACGCGAAGCAGCTTGACTTGCATGGAAGGGCTCATCTCGGCTATCTCGTCCAGCAAGATAGTCCCAGTGTGGGCTACCTCAAAAAGCCCTTTTGTACTCGTTGTCGCCCCGGTAAAGGAGCCCCGAAGATGGCCGAAGAGCTCGCTCTCCAGAAGCGATTCTGGCACCGCGCCGCAATTCACCGAGACAAAGGGTTGCTCCCTTCGTGAACTGTGGACGTGGATCGCCCGGGCGGCAAGCTCCTTCCCGGTACCGCTCTCGCCGGTGATGAGAATGGTGCTATTGTTGGACGCCACGGACTCGATGAGCTCGAAAAGCCGTATCATCTTCGGGCTCCGTCCCAGCATCGCGTCGAGTCCGTGTTTCTCACGGAGCGTCCTCTTGAGAGTAACGACTTGTTCCTTCAATCGGCTTTTTTCGAGCGCGTTCTTGACCGTGACCTTGAGCTCATCAATCTTGAACGGCTTGGCGATATAGTCGTATGCACCCAGCCTCAGGGCCTCGACCGCCGTTTCCGCCGACGAGTAGGCGGTGATCATGATGACCGGGATCTCCGGCGCCACCTCCTTGACTTTGCGGAGCACTTCCACGCCGCTCATGTCCGGCATCTTGATATCGGAGATGACTAAATCGTAGGGGGCGTTCTCGAAGGCGTCCACCGCCTTCCTCCCTGACCGCGCGGTGGTGACACGATAACCCTCTTTGCGAAGGGTAATCTCGAGTAGCTGACGCATCGAGGTCTCGTCATCGACTACCAGGATGCGGTTCAACCTATCGTCCTCCTGCTCAACGGAAAGTGTACCGAGACCTCCGTGCCATGCGGAGAAACGCTGTCGACACGGATGACACCGTTGTAGTCGTTGACGATTCTATAAACGATGGCCAGGCCCAGGCCGCTACCTCGCTCGAACTTGCCTGCAAAAGGCTGGAACACCTGATGCACCTCGCCTTCGCTCAAACCTACTCCTTGATCGCGAAAGGCCATGACCACCTCTCCCGAGCCGTTACGAGAAAGCTCCACTTCCAGACAGCCCCCCTCCGGCATGGCCTGCAGGGCATTACGGGCCAGGTTCCAGGCGATCTGTTTTATGTGGTTGGCATCGGCGAAGAGTTTCACTGCGGTTTGAGGAAGCTTCAATACGATCCGATGCTCCGGCTGCACCTCCGGACTGTTCTGTAGCAGGGCCACTGTCTCGCCCACCGCCTCCCGGAGATCGAGGTTGCGTGGCTCGAACTTGGGGGGCCGGGCGTAGACCAGGA
This sequence comes from Vicinamibacteria bacterium, assembly GCA_035291825.1. GTDB lineage: Bacteria > Acidobacteriota > Vicinamibacteria > Marinacidobacterales > DATDRI01 > DATDRI01. The sequence goes on from DATDRI010000271.1 coordinate 2,881, forward strand.
ACTCGTTCAATATCGATGACAGACGCTCCGATTCCCGCACGATGATATCCATCAGACGGGAATGTTCGCCGGCAAGTCCCAATTCTTCCTGAAGCACTTGAACCGAGCCGCTGATGGAAGCTAGGGGATTCCGGATCTCATGAGCCATGCCGGCAGCCATTTCCCCCATTGTAGCCAGGTTTTCCTTCAGCCGGACCTCGTTCTCCAGACGCTTTATCTCGGTGAGATCTTGGAAGGTAAAAAGGAAACCGCTCTTCCCCTCTCCTTTGTGGAGCAGGCGCGATACGCTCAAGCCCAGAGAAATCTCGTCCCCGTGCCCGTTCAAGTACGCCCCTTCCATTCGGCAGTAGCGGCGTTCCTCGAGCATGGAATCGATACGCGCGATGAAATCGTCGTCCTCCCCCAGAAGCTCGCTGGCCTTCTGTCCCACCGCCTGGGCCGCCTTGACCTTGAGGATCGCCTGGGCGGCGTCGTTGAAGAAATTGATCCGGCCCTCCACGTTGGTGGTCATCAGGCCGGAGGAGAGTGAATCGATCACCGTCTGATTGAATGCCTGGAGATCGGCGAGGTGGTCGGACGCGACCTCCAGCTCCCGGCCCTTCTCTCGCAAGCTCTCGGAGAGATAGCTGGTAAGGAAAGCAACCGTGAAGAAGAGGAAGGCATTCAGAAAGATGGTGAAGTGGAGCGCCCGCGCCGGGACGGGAAAGATGTTCCCCAGATACGGATAGGCGGGCAACACTCCCCAGTGGACGAGCTCCAGTACGGCGGCATACATCAACGAAGCCGCTCCAGCGGTTGCCAGTCCGCCCTTTCGATAGAGAATGATGCTGGCGGCGATGATGGAGATGAAGTACAGACGGGAAAAGCTGCTCTCCACGCCCCCGGTGAAGAAAACGACTCCGGAGATAATCGCCAGGTCGACCGCGATCTGCAGGTAGGCAGTCTGACGGCGATGCGCCCCGGTGAACGGCCAAGCGAGCGCGTAGAGAAGAGTGAAAAAGTACGTCAGGGCTATGAGGAAATAAAGAGGATGCACCGGGGTCTCGGGCCGGGCGATCACTTCGGTCGCCACCGCCAGTCCCAACAGGATGGTCACCACCAGCACCCGCAGAACCATCAACCAGACGAGTCGGGTCTCGATTTGGGTGGAGGCTGTTTGGTTTGACATACCGCCTCTCACGGGCCCTGATTGGATCGTCTTGGAGTCTATGGGGATTAACCAGGGGCGGGGGTCAGGTTGAGCAGAGCCCGCACGAGGGTAGAGAGCAAAATCAATGGGATCCCAGCTCGCTGCCCCGAACCGGATCGACTCCGCGGCGACCGATGGCCGGGCCGATCGAGTTGCAGCAGCACTAGCCCAGCTGATTGATCAGATCGAAGATAGGCAGGTACATCGAGATCACGATTCCGCCAACGACCGTACCCAGGAAGAGGATTAGGATCGGCTCCATCAGGGTCATCAAGTTTCCGACGGCGGTGTCCACCTCATCCTCGTAAAAATCCGCTATTTTGGAGAGCATCACGTCGAGCGCACCGGTTTGCTCACCGACTGAGATCATCTGTACCACCATGGGTGGGAAGACTCCCGTTGTCTTCAGCGGCTGTGCCAAAGTCTGTCCACCCTCCACGCTCTTGCGGGTAACCATGATGGCGTCCTCGATGATGGCATTACCCGCCGTGCGCGCGGTGATCTCCAGGCCATCCAGGATGGGCACGCCACTCGCCATCAAAGTCGCCAACGTCCGACAGAACCGCGCCACGGAGATCTTCTGCAGGAGACCTCCCAGGACCGGCAGTCTAAGCAGCAGGCCGTCAATCACCCGCCGACCCTTGTAGGTCGCGTAATAGCGACGGAGGAGGACGACGCCCGCGATCGAGCCCACCACCAGGAACGGCAGGAGCCGGACGAACCAGTTGGACGCCGCGATGACGAGTCGTGTCGGCAGGGGTAGCTGGGCGCCCAGTCCTGCGAACAGAGCGGCGAAAGTCGGGATCACCTTCCACAGAATGACGCCCACCACCAAGCCCGCAATGCTAACCACCGCCGCGGGATAGATGAGGGCCGATTTGACCTGAGACCTCAGCTTGACCGCTTTTTCGATGTAGATGGCCAATCGCTTGAGGATGGTGTCCAAGATACCACCCGCTTCACCCGCGGCGATCATGTTGGTATACAGATCGTCGAATGCCGGAGGGTGTTTCTTCATCGCGTCAGCAAGCGAAGAGCCACCCTCCACGTCCTGGCGAACACCTAGAAGCACTTTTTGGAAGGTGGCGTTGTCCTGCTGGCTGCCTAGGATTTCCAAGCACTGTACCAGCGGGAGTCCGGCATCGATCATCACCGAGAATTGACGAGTGAAAATCGCGACGTCTTTCGATTTGATACCGCCTCCCAGCTTGGGGAGCGAGATCTCCTTGCCCTTTTCCTTGATGCTGGTGACCAGGACCTGCTCACGGCGGAGCATGGCAATCACCGCGTCCTTCGAATCGGCTACCCTTTCGCCGCTGGTAGCCACACCGCGACGGGTCTTGCCTTTCCAAACGTACGCCGGCATCCTGCGCCTCCTTTACCCCTTCAATTACTCGTCAGGCTCGAGAGCCTTGACCGGTCCAATCAAGTCTGACCAGGTGGCGATGGCCACCTTATGTCCCCACTCTCTGTCCAGACTCGCTCATACTCTGGTGACGAACGTCCGCCTACTCCCTTACCGCCGCGCCGCCCCGAGCTTGGTTGCCCGCCATCGTCGGCCGATGGCCTCCGGCTATCCCCGCCCCGCGATTGATCATGTCTTGGAGCTCATCGGGGTTGGATGACATCGAGAGGGCCAACTGCAGCGTGATTTGCTTCTGAAAGTAGAGAGTGGACAGAGACTGGTTGAAGGTCTGCATGCCATGCTTTTCCTGACCGGTCTGCATGGACGAGTAGATCTGATGGATCTTGTCTTCTCGAATCAAGTTACGAATAGCCGAGTTGGGAATGAGGATCTCCATCGCCAATACTCGACCGGTCCCACTGGCGCGCGGCAGCAACGACTGACACAGGATGCCCTCGAGCACGAAGGAGAGCTGGGCCCGAATCTGTGGTTGCTGGTGGGCGGGGAAGACATCCACCACACGGTTGATGGTCTGGGCTGCGGAGTTGGTATGCAGCGTGGCGAACGTCAAATGTCCGGTCTCGGCGATTCGGAGCGCCGACTCGATGGTCTCCAGGTCACGCATTTCTCCGATGAGCACCACGTCCGGATCCTCACGAAGCACCGAGCGAAGCGCGTTGGGGAAGCTGTGCGTGTCGGAGTGCAGCTCTCGCTGGTTTACCAGGCACTGCTGATGGTTGTGCAGATACTCGATGGGGTCTTCGATGGTAACGATGTGCTGGGCGCGCTCCTTGTTGACCTTGTCCAGCATCGCGGCGAGCGTGGTCGACTTGCCGCTGCCGGTGGGCCCCGTTACCAGTATCAATCCCCGAGGTTTTTCGCAGATCTGAGCGATCACCGGAGGCAATCCGAGCTGCTTGAAACCAAGGATCTCGTAGGGGATGGTTCGGTAGACGGCCGCCACCGATCCCCGCTGCATGAAGACGTTGGCGCGGAATCTGGCGAGATTCTTGATACCGAAGGAAAAGTCGAGCTCCAGGTTCTCTTCGAAACGGTGTTTTTGATTGTCGGTGAGAACGCTGTAGGCGATCTGCTTGGTTTCCACCGAAGTGAGTGGTGGCATGTCGAGCTGACGGAGTTTTCCGTCGACCCGAACCTGAGGAGCAGAGTTGTTGGTGACGTGCAAGTCAGACCCGCCCATCTCGAGCATGGTCTTCAGTAACTGATGAAGGCTAACCGCCATATACGACCCTCGCTAACTTAGCTCGGAAAAACGCCAATCTTACTTCACGGTCTCTCGAACGACTTCCTCGATGGTGGTGACGCCGTCCGCGATCTTCTGCAGTCCACTCCGCCGGAGCGTCAACATACCTTCTTGGATCCCTTGCTTCTTGATCTCCATCGCCGAAGCGCCTTCCAGAATCATCTGACGAATCTCATCCGAGCACTCCAGCACTTCGTATAGACCCAACCGCCCCTTGTATCCGGTGTTATTGCAGGTCGTACAGCCTCTTCCCTTGAAGATGGTCAGGTTCTTGGCGTCCGCGGGCTCGAATCCCACCTCGATGAGCGCCTGAGGAGGCATCTCCAGGGGGGCCCGACACTCCTTGCAGATCTTCCGAACCAACCTCTGGGCACAGATCAAATGGACGGAAGTCGCAACCAGGAAGGGCTCGATTCCCATGTTCATGAGGCGGTTGATGGTGGACGGAGCATCATTGGTGTGGAGAGTGGATAACACCAAATGCCCGGTCAAAGCCGCCTTGACCGCAATCTCCGCCGTTTCGAAGTCTCGAATCTCACCGACCAGCACGATATTGGGATCCTGTCGAAGGAAGGAACGCAGGGCGGCGGCGAAGTTGAGGCCGATGGACTCCTTCATTTGCACCTGGTTGATGCCAACCAGGTTGAACTCGACCGGATCTTCGGCCGTCATGATGTTGGTCTCCGGCGTATTGAGCCGACTTATGGCCGAGTAGAGGGTGTTGGTCTTGCCGCTGCCGGTGGGGCCGGTCACCAGCACCATCCCCCACGGCTTCAAAATCGCTTCCTCGAAGTGCTTGAGCGAAGCCTGTTCGAACCCGAGCTTGGTCATGTCCAGCATCAGCTTTTCTTTGTCGAGGAGCCGGAGAACGACCTTCTCGCCGAACAGCGTGGGCAGCGTCGAGACGCGGTAGTCGAGCTCTCGCATCTTACCGTTGCTGTTCATGCGGATCTTGATTCGTCCGTCTTGGGGCAGGCGTTTCTCGGAGATATCGAGCTTGGCCATGATCTTCAGCCGAGAGGTAATGGCATCCCGAAGCTTCATGGGCGGGTTCATCACCACGTAAAGCACGCCGTCAATCCGAAACCGAACTCGAAACTCCCGTTCATAAGGCTCGATGTGGATATCGCTCGCTCCACGGCGCAGCGCATCGGTCAAAATCAAATTGCACAGCTTGACGACCGGTGCCTCTTCACTGGAGCGCTCCAGCTCTTCCAGGTCGATATCCGAGGTTTCCTCGAGGACTTCGACGTCACCGGCATCCGTTTCCGCCAGCTCGCTCATCACTTCCTTGAGCTGCAGGGAATGCGCCGAGCCGTAGTACTTGTCGATGGAGTCCATAATGGCGGTTTCCGACGCCACCACGGGCTCGACGTTGTAACCGGTCATGAACTTAATGTCGTCCATGGCGAACACGTTGGTCGGATCGACCATGGCGATGGTCAAGTTGGCGCCGGCTCGAGAGAGAGGAATGATCTGATACTTTTGCGCGGTCTCCGACGGCACCAGTTTGATGACGGACGGATCGATCTCGAACCGGGCCAAATTGATGGCGGGCACACCATATTGGCGGGAAAGCAGACCGGTGATTTCCTCGTCCTTGACGAAGCCAAGCTTCACCAGGTTGTATCCTAACTTGCCGCCGTGTTGTTTCTGATAGGTCAGGGCTTCTTGAAGTTGCTGGGGTGAAATCAGGTTTTCCTTAACCAGCAACTCGCCGAGCTTAATTGGCATCCATCTACCCCGCTCGAACTGGATCTGGCCGGAGCCTTAAGTTTCTCTGTTCACTATGGATTACCGTGATTAAACACTTTAACCTCCGGGTCGAGAATTGTCAAGGGACCACCCCCCGCGGGGCCGCGAAGACCGGGGTTTCATAGGGTTAGGCCGCGTCCCGGGACCCGGCCGGCCCACCTTTAGCGCATCAGGCTGACCCCCAGCCAGAGGCCGCCCTGACGCCTTTCGGTGCTGGTAATCCCTCCGAGATCGAAGACCAACATGGCAACACGCACGCCAACCCCCAAGGAGAAACCGGGCCGTTGCAGATTCCCATTGGCCAACTCGGTACGGAAACCACCCCGTAAGGCCACCCGCCGCTCCCCCCACACTTTCTCCGCTCCCAACGACAGCTCGCGCCAGGTCCGATCTTCGGTAGCCGGCTGCAGGGATTCCCGGGAGGTCAGATCGAGGTCGAGCGCAAAAAGCAAACCGGGATCCTTCATGAAGGCGACACCGGCGCGGGCCTGTGCGGGGAGGACCACCTCGTCGCCACCCGGCGTGTGAAAGGTTGGCTCGGTAAGGTTTCTTACCATGAGACCGAAGCGGATCCAGTCCCTCGGCTGATAGAGAACTCCCAGATCCAAACCCAGCTCGGTCTCCGAGCGACCTTCCGCCGAGGTCGCGGCCTCGACGAGATCTCTCACGTTGCGATCGTCCGGCGGAATCAGGTTGGCGGGTTGCTCCTGCTGAAAGGCAGTGCCGCGGATGATGTTCACGTTTGCTCCCACCGTTAACTCGTCGGGGGGAAGAGACTGAACGAAGCTGAGCGCGACGTCGAGGGTCTCGAGGCCCCGGGAAGTCAAGGTCTGGCCTTCCAGGACAGACGCGGTCTCGGTGAAGCGAGAGACAGCGACACCGAGGACGGTGAAGCTCGTCGAAAACCCCAGCGAATCGTTGCCAAGGAGCTCCGACTCGTTTCCGGGAAGCTCGGAACGCAGGCGCTCCACGAGCTCGTTCCGGTCCTGAAACGTCGTGCCGCCATAGAACCCGGCCCGCATGAGATTCCCATAGACAATTCCGGCTGGATTCCAGCTAAAGGCGGTCGAGTCATCGGCCACCGCGGTGAAGGCACCAGCAAGTGCGGTGGCACGGGCTCCCACCAGCTGGGAGGAGGAATCGGAACTGGCCGTGCGAGCCGCGAAGAGTAGAAACACCGTGGCCCAGGCTCGCAGCATCACATCACTATAACAACAACCAACAACAAACGGGTGGTTCCGGCGAGACGGAAGGGCCTCGCGAAATAGGTTATTGTTATTTTGGGTCTTCGCGTTTTCGAGTGGGTGGATTTCAGGGGTAGCGAGAGCATCTACGGGGCCGGCAACATGCAGGTGAGGATCTTGAGGCGCAGGTACTCCTCGTCGCGGAGACCGTACGCCCGACGCTGGATGACGCGGACCTTGTTGTTGAGCCCCTCGACGAAGCCGAGCGCCACCTTGTTCTCGGTGCTGCAGTGAGCGGCGATGCCGTCCCAGTGGCGCTCGATCATCTCCGCGAACTTCTCGTAGGGCTTGAGCCGTTGCCACTTCAGCGATTCCCGCCAGTTCTCGAAGAAGCGCCTCGCCCAACCCTCTCGGTGGTAGTCCCAGAGCTGGCCGAACGACTCCTTGAGCAGATAGGCGGTGTTGAGCCTGCGGTTCGCGGCGAGGAGCAGGTTGAGGGATCGGCGGCCCTCCAGAGTGAGGTTGTCGCGGTGCGAGAGCAGCGTGTACTTCTGCCCCTTGATGAAGCGGCGA
>DATDRI010000272.1:0-7635 GCA_035291825.1 Vicinamibacteria bacterium
CTCCATCTGCCGCACCAGTTCTTCCTCGGACTCGAGGTTCATTTCCTTCATCACTTTGGCCTTCCACTCCTCGAAATATTGCGGAGGAACCCTTAGGCCCCTTTCCTCGGCCAGCTGTAGCACCAGCATGTTGTCGATCATCCTCTCCAGCACCTCCGGCCGTACTTGGGTCAAGCGACGCAGCTCCTCCTCCGCGGTAGGCGCCGGCCCCAGCTGTTCGAGGAAGTTTTGAACCTCTCGATCGAGCTGGGTCTTGGTGATGATCTGTCCGTTCACTTTGGCGACGATACGCTCGATGACCTCGGATTGAGCTTCGCCGTTGCCGAGCGTAGCGGCGAGTGCCGCCAGCGACGCGAAAACGATGGTTGCTTTTCTCATGTCGTGTCCCTTGATTCTCAATCGCCTGGGCGCCGCCCCTGGCCAGCACCCGAGGCATTTCGTATCTTGTCCTTAATTGCTTACTACCGACTCCCGGCGCGGATGGACATCGTATCCGTTTCGATTCATGTAAGGAAAATCCAGCTCTTCCGTGTCAATCCAAACCGGATAACGTTCCTTGAGCTCTTCCATGAAAAGGGTGAGAGCCTCGTCGCTTTTCTCTCGCAGCAGGTCCACGCGGATGCTGTCCTCCACCTCTTTCAAAGACAAGCTCTGCGCCGGATAGCTCGCATTGACCCGAAAAATGTGAAACCCGAAGTCGGTCTCCACGACCCCGGAGAGCTTCCCTTTCGCCAGAGCAAAGACTTCGTTCTCGAAAGTGGTCGGTAGTTCCCCACGGCGAAAGGTGCCCAAATGTCCGCCTGCCGCGGCTTCCGGACCGACCGAACGCTGGCGGGCCAACTCTTCGAAGCGCGACCTGTCGGAGCCCAGCTCGGCGAGCAAGGCGCTCGCCTGCCGTTCGGTCTCGACGAGGATCTGCGAGATGTCGACCGCGGCCGGCCGCTTGTAGTAGTCGCGATTCTCTTCGTAATGAGCGGCGATCTCCTCGTCGGTCACCTCGACGTCTTTCAGGATCTTATCATCCATGAGCTTCCTGAGCTTCAGATGCGCCGCCAGATCACGAGGGTCTCTAGCCGGGCCGGCGTCCCGCCGGGCTCCCTCGTCGACCCCTCCCGGATCACCGGGCTCGCCCAGGCCGTCTCCGCCCTCCCATCCAGGAACGGCCACGATCTGACTCTCCACCGCCCGCAGTTCCTCGCCGCTGACCTCGATACCTTCATCCGCGGCGGCCCGTAGCAAGAGGCGCTCCTCGATGAGCTGCTCCAGAAGGGCAGACTTGAGCTCCCCCCCCACCAGGGGAATGTCTTCCTCGCTGACCGCCCTCACATAGCCCTCGAACTCGGACAGAGGCACCGGCTCTCCACCGATTTCCGCGATCACGGGATCGCCCGGTGCTGGCTTCCCGCAGCTCAGCAACACCAGCGGCGCCAGCAGGAGTAGGGCACTCGACGCCCCCTGGCCGGCAGCGATCCGCTCACGCCACGACATACCTAGGCACCCTCCGGATGGTGAGTCTCCTCCATCTTAGGGTGGGGAGAGAGCCCGAGCAAAACGTCTCTGACTTGGACCAGGATGTCGGAGGCCGAGGTAACGGCACTCGGCAGCTTCAGCACGCCGCCCGGAGTCATCCTGGCACCGGGGATCTCCCCAGCCAGCTTGACGACGCTCACGGGGTCCACCGGGGAGGCGGCGTCGAATCGGATCGCCAGGAGCTCCCCCTCGCGCTCCACCGCCAGCACGCCCAACTGCTCTGCCAGAAGTCGTAGCCGAGCGTAGTCGAAGAGCCTCTCCACCGGGACGGGAATGGCACCGTAACGGTCCCTGATCTCCGCCGCCAGCGCTTCGATGGTTGCCTCGTCGCCGGCGGCAGAGACGCGCTTGTACACCGACATCCGCTGGTTGGTGTCGGGGATGAACGACTCCGGTATCTTGACATCGATCTTGAGGTTCAAGGCGGCCCGGGCCGGCTCGCGCTCCTCCCCGGATAGCTCGTGCACCGTTTGCTCCAGCAGCTTGCAGTACAGATCGAATCCCACCGCATCGATGTGCCCGTGCTGTTCTCCTCCCAGAAGATTACCAGCCCCCCGTAGCTCCAGGTCCAGGGCCGCGATACGGAAGCCCGCTCCCAGGTCGCTGAACTCACGGATCGCCGCCAATCTCCGACGCGCGATAGGGGTGAGAGCGCTTTCCTGAGGCACCAGGAAATAGGCATAGGCGCGGCGGTTCGAGCGACCCACACGCCCGCGGAGCTGGTAGAGCTGCGACAGCCCGAAGCGATCGGCGCGATTGACGATGAGGGTGTTGACCAGTGGAATGTCGAGACCGTTCTCGATGATGGTGGTGCTGACCAGAACGTCGAACTCTCGCCGAACGAAACGAAGCATGGTGCGCTCGAGCTCGGACTCTTTCATTTGGCCATGTGCGACACCGATGCGGGCCTCGGGAACGAGCTTCTGTAGGAAGGACCCCATCGAATGGATGGAGCTGACGCGATTGTGAACGAAGTAAACTTGTCCCCCACGGCTGAGCTCGTAGCGGATGGCCTCCGTCAAGATCTTCCGGTCCAAACGGGTGATGTAGGTTTGGATCGCCATCCGATCCTTGGGCGGTGTCTCGATCACGGACAAATCCCGGATACCGGACAAGGACATATGCAGGGTGCGCGGGATGGGAGTGGCGGTCATGGCCACACAATCCACCTGCTTGCGGAGCTGCTTCATTCTCTCCTTGTGCCCCACCCCGAAGCGCTGCTCTTCGTCGACCACCAAAAGGCCGAGGTCCTTGAACTGGACGTCTTTGGAAAGGAGTCGATGGGTTCCGATCACCACGTCGACCTGACCGGCGGCGAGCTGCTTCACGATCGCCTTTTGCTCCTTGGGCGTCCGGAAGCGGGAGAGCATCTCCACTCGAATGGGAAAAGGCGCGAAGCGAGATCGAAACGTCTGGAGGTGTTGGAACGCCAGTACCGTGGTGGGCACCAGCACGGCTACCTGCTTTCCGTCCATGACCGCCTTGAAGGCGGCGCGCATCGCTACTTCCGTCTTCCCGTAGCCAACGTCCCCGCACAGGAGCCGATCCATGGAGTGGGGGGCCTCCATGTCGCGCTTGACCTCCGCGATGGCTTGCACCTGATCCGGTGTTTCCTGGTGCTCGAAGAGATCCTCCAGCTCGCCCTGCCAGTGAGTATCTGGGCCAAAGGCGTGCCCGGAGATCGCCTTGCGAGCGGCGTAAAGGCGGAGGAGCTCCTGCGCCATGTCCCGCATGGACTTTCGGACTCGCCGTTTGACTCGCTCCCATCCGGTGCCTCCCAGCTTATCGACGCGAGGCCTCTGTGCCTCCGCGCTCGAGTACTTCTCGAGCAGATCGATCTTGTCCACCGGAACATAGAGCTTGTCTCCTCCCAAGTACTCGAGAACGACGAACTCTTCGCTACCCGGCCTCAGTTGTCCCAGTCCCGTGAAGACGCCAATGCCGTGGTCGGCATGAACCACATAGTCCCCGACTTTCAAGTCCCGGAAATCGGACAGAAAGCGGCCCAGTTTGCGAGAGCGCCTGAGCTCCGGCCGAGGAGGCTCGTCGAAGACGTCTCGACCCGCAAACACCGCCTGACCGAGCCCGGGAAGGAGAAAACCATGGGAAAGGTTGCCGAGATGGAGAGCGACGGCCCCGGTTGGGTGGGATCCGTCGGAAGCCAGTGTGCCGGAAATCTTCGCCTCCTCGAGAATCTCGATCACGCGTTCGGCTAGCCCGCGATTCCCAACGAATACGTGAATGTGCCGGCGCTCGTCCCGCTGTCTCCGGATCTCGGTGAGGAAGTCTTGCACCCTTCCCCGGAACGAAGGAAGAAGCTGGCTGGCGAGATGAAGCGCCGGTGACGACTCGTCCAGGATGTCCACCTCCTCGATGGCGACCGCTCGACGGCCGAAGCGCGCTGACAGGTCCTCCGGGGTGAGAAGAAGGTCGCTCGGCTCCGGATAGCCGAGGCGACGATCGGCGACCTCATCGTAACTCTCCAGAACGCGCTCCCACTCGGAGGCGGCCAGGCGCGAAATCTCCGCCGGCTCTTCGACCAATAAGGTGCCTTCCCGCAGATAATCGAAGAGGGTGGAGCGGTACTCCTCGATGTGTGGCAGGACGAAGGCGGCTCCCGGAGGGAAGGTCTCTGCCTCGAACCGACCCACCAGCTCGCGGTCGTCCCCTGCCGCGTCGCGCAGGCGCTCGAGAAGATGCCGACGTTCGTCTTCCCGAAGGATCCACTCGCGCGCCGGGTAGACGACCGCCTGCTCGATGGAACCCGTGGTTCGCTGCGTCTCCGGATCGAAGCCGCGAATCTCCTCCAAAACGTCCCCCACGAACTCCAACCTCAAAGGATCGGGCCGGCTGGGCGGGTAGACGTCCAGGATCCCCCCGCGTCGGGCGAAGTCCCCCGGGCTGACCACCGGATCCTCGTGCAGATAGCCTGCCGCCACCAGCGTGCGCTCGATCTCACTGGGCTCGATGCTCTGACCTCGACGCAGCACGAGGATGCCTGTCGCGAAAACCTCCGGCGAAACCGTCCGGAAGAGAAGCGCCGCGGCGGGAGCCACCACTAATGCGGGTGTCTCCTGCCACAAGGCGGCCAGGGCGCGGGCTCGGGCGGCGGTGATATCGAAGTGAGGGGAGAGTCCACGGTAGGGATCGACCTCCAGGGCCGGAAACGGAAAGACCTCTCGATCCACTCCCATCGAAGAGAAAAAGGACCGCACGTCGGCAGAGGCTTCCGCCACCCGCCGCTCGTGGGAGACGACCAACAAGACAGGACCGGCTTGGCGGGCGGCCAGCACCGCTTCGAACAGGGTGCGCGCCGGCCCCATGAGCCCGGTGACCCGCAATCCACCTTCGCCGCGGGCCAGGCGAGAACGGATCTCGCCAAGACCGGCGTCCTCCATGACGCGGGCCAGTTCGCTGGTCTCCGACACCGTCTTCATCGATTGGGTTCCAGTCTACCCCGCCCACCCCACGACGCGGGCGATGAGCTCGGAAGTGGAATACCCCGCGGCGAAGGGAAGCGAAAAGACCCGTCCCCCCGCGCCTTCCACGGTGTCGCGTCCCACGATCTGATCCGGCGACCAGTCCCCTCCTTTTACCAGGACGTCCGGCATCAGCTCCCGGATGACCCGGTCGGGAGTCTCCTCGCCAAAAGCTACGACGTAGTCGACGGACTCGAGGCCAGCGAGGACTTCCATTCGCTCCTCCAGTGGAACCACCGGGCGACCCTCCCCTTTCAGGACCGATACGGTCCGGTCGGTATTCACCGCCACCACCAATCGATCCCCCTTGGCCCGCGCCGCGGCGAGGTAGCGGACGTGCCCGGGGTGCAACAGATCGAAGCAGCCGTTGGTGAAGACGAGGGCCAAGCCGGAAACACGGAGCTTCTTTCGCTCCTCCCGCATGGCATCGAGATCGAGAATCTTGTCTCCGCTCATTCGTCTCTCGGCGGTTTCATGCTGATATGGGGAGAGAACTCCCAGCGGTGCGCCGGCCGGTAAATCCCCAAGTCCTTGACCCGCGAGTTCACCCGGAACGCGTGAAGAGCCCGGTGGTAATCGAAAGGATAGCCATCCCGCTGGTGTACGGCCACATCGAGGAAATAGGTACCCTCCACCAGATCCAGCCGATCCAAGACCAGGCGCACCTCCCCCTCGCCGGAAAGAGAAAGCGGCACGAACTGCTCGATATCGGTGTTGGTTCCGTAGCAGCAGACTCCGTCGGCGTTGAAGATGCCGATACCGAATGCGAAGTCCTTGAGCGTTCCGCTGGTCTTGATCTTCAGTCGGACGCTCACCGGCTCGCCCGTGTCGAAGACATGGCGGGGCTGACCGTCCGATCCCAGAAGCGCCGCCTCGACGATCTCCACTTCGCGCGACCCCCAGCGTCCCTTCTCTCTCTTAGAAAGGGATTGTTCGTCCTCCACCGGCTCGGAAGCCGGCGCCGGCGTCTCGAACTCCGCCACCGCCTGCTCCTCGGCAACCGCCAGCGCCTCCTCCTCGCGCGAGGTGACCTGCGCCAGGTAAGCGTCCACCACCTTCTTCGGATCGCCTCGCGCCTGGATCTTTCCTTCGTCCAGCCATATGGCCTCGTCGGCTAGCTTTTCCACCAATCCCAGGCTGTGCGTCACCAGAAGGATGGTCTTCCCTCTGCGCCGAAACTCGCTGATCTTGTCCAGGCACTTGTGCACGAACGCCTGGTCGCCGACCGCCAGCACTTCGTCGATCAGCAGCACGTCGGGGTTGACGTGGATTGCCACCGCAAAGCCGAGCCTCATGTACATGCCCGAGGAGTAGTTCTTGACGGGGGCATCGATGAACTCTGCGAGCTCCGCGAACTCCACGATCTCGTCGAAACGATCCGTGATCTCGCGCTTGCTGAGACCCAGCATGATGCCGTTGATGAAAACGTTCTCCCGCCCGGTGATCTCGGGGTGAAAGCCGGCGCCCAGCTCAATGAGGGCCGAGATCCGCCCGCTGACCTCCACCGTTCCCGAGGTGGGCTTGGTGATCCCGGCGAGAACCTTGAGCAGAGAGCTCTTGCCGGACCCGTTTCTGCCAATCACCGCGAAAGTAGACCCTTCCCACACGTTGAACGTCACCCCGGAGAGGGCGGAGAACGTTTCGTCCGGCCGCAGCTCTCCGATCAGATTACCTTTGAGAAGCGCGCTCTTCAGCGTACGGAATTGCTTCCGGTGCGCATAACGCTGGTACACCTTGGTCACGTCGGAAACGCGGACTGCTATGGCCAATTCGTCACACCTCCTCTGCGTAGGTATCGCGCAGGCGGTCGAAGAAGGCATAGCCGACGAGAAACGTCACCACCGACGCTACCGACATCAGAAGGAGCCAGGGCCAGTGTCCCAGGCTGCCGGTAAGCAGAGTCTGGTGGTAGCCCACCAGGATGTGGGTCATCGGGTTGTAGTTGAGCCAGCGTTGGATGTTCGGAGAGATGTCCAAGTAAGGGTAGATCACGGGACTCGAGAAAAACCAGAGCATCAACAAGTTCGCTAAGATGTTTTGAACGTCTCGGAAGTGAACGGACAGCGCCGAGAAGAAAAGGCAAACCCCGAGTGTGAAGACCAGTTGGAGGAGGACCACGGCGGGTAAGAAAACCAAGGTCCAGTGGATTTTACCGTAGTAGATGAGAAACCCGAACAGAATGGGGAGCCCAAAGAAGAAATGGATCATGTTGGAGAGAACGACCACGAAGGGGAGCACTTCCGCCGGGAAGAGGATCTTCTTTATGAGATTCCCGCTGGTGATGAGGATGTTCGAGGACTCCAGCACCGAGGAGCTGAACCATGTCCAGGGGAGGATGCCGGTAAAGAGAAACAGCGGATAGGGCTCGACCTGAAAACGGCCGGGCAGCACGTAGGCAAAGACGAAAGTGTAGATCAGCAACTGGAGGAGAGGATTAATAAAGGACCAGAAGAACCCCAGTACCGAGCCCCGGTAGCGGGCCTTGAGCTCGCGCACCACCAGACTCTGGATGAGTACCCGGTAACGTAAGAGGTCGATGAGGTTTCTGAGCATGCGGCAAACCTTTATTGATAACATCCGGACAACCCATCGTCAAACCAGTCACTTACAGCAAGATGTCGGGTGC
>DATDRI010000273.1:0-2553 GCA_035291825.1 Vicinamibacteria bacterium
AACGGTACCTTCCCCCCCGCCGTCAATGGCCGGCCTCGCTGGGGTGCCGGATTCGAGGTCGGCCTCTTCTATTCCGACCATGAAAAGTGGAACTTCGGCGGTTCTTTCAAGAGCGAGCAATGGTTCGAGACCTTCCGGTACCACTCCAAGGACCAGATCGGACGTGCTCGTGAGCTGGAGCTACAGTTTTCGCTTCCCTCCGTCTTTTCGTTCGGCGTCGCCTACAATGCGATCGAGAACACCGTGATCGCGGCCGATGTTCGCCGCTTCGACTACGGCCACGCCGAGCTGTTCGGGAACTCTCCCGATGACGGTGGTCTCGGCTGGAAGAGCATCTGGGCGGCGGCGGTGGGAGTCCACTACCGGTTCAACGAGATGCTATCGGCACAAGCGGGATACCTTTACAACCAGAACCCCATCCCCGATGCGGCCACGTTGTTCAACATTCAGCTTCCGGCCATCAATACAAACTCGGTGTCCGGCGGCATCACCGTGGCCTTGACCGACAACGTCGACATCGCGGGGAGCGCCGTCTACGCCTTCACCCACCGGAACCGGGGCACCCTACTCGAGATCCCCGGTACGGCGATCCAGATGAAGCAGGATCTCGGCACCTTCAGCCTCGGCTTGCGTTTTCGGCTATAGCCTCGACGAAATCGCGACGACTACCGCAGCGATCGCAGAGCGAGGAGTCCCAGAACGGCAACCGCCACGCCGAGCGCGAGCCAGAGCACGACGGGGTGTCGCTCGCTCCAGGGCTCGGGACTGAGGTATCCGTCGTTGGTTTGCCCGGGTCCGAGCTCCCCGGAAGTGGCCGACTCCAGTTCCTCTCTCGGCGTGAGCCGTGCCAGATCGTACTCGGGCGCCGGCGTCCGGCTATTTCCGTAGAGAAGCTGGTACGTCGTTTCGGGCTGCTGGCGGAAGACGAGGTGACGAGGCGTACCCGCGAGCGTGGGAACCAGGCCATCGACCGGAGTATCGTTCCGGTTGAGTACCGCCACGCGCCAATGGCGCGAGTGTACTTCCGGGAATCTTACCTGCAGGGAGGTAGGCCGCTCCGGCTCGCCGTCGCCGGCTTCCGGGTTCGGGTAACGATAGACGTCACCTCGTCCCACTTCCTTCCAGTTCTCTCCATCGGAGCTCGCATGCACGCGAACCGTTCGGTGAAACTCCGCCTGTTCCGCCTGGAATCGTACCGAAGAGGCGGGAACGTTCTCTATTTCCAGGTCCGCCTGCCACCGGCTCTCCTTGGGAGCGCTGCTCGGATCGGGGCGCAGGGGAATCGGAAGGTCGACCAGCTCGGGGGGCTCGACGAGCTGGTAGTCAATGCGGCAGCCATACACGGGAAAGCGTCTTTCCGCTTCCAGAATCTTGAGCCGCAGCCAACGGGCCCGGGAATCCGGATACGAGACTACGGAATTTCCCTCCCCGGTATCCTGGAACCTATAGATGGGCGCCTTCTCCCGTAAGATCCGCCAGGTTTCCCGATCGTCGCTGGCAGCCACCTCGACCCACGCGAAAAACTCGTTGACGCCGGTTTGGATCTCGAGCGAGTTGTGGGCGTCGTGGTCCGAGCCGACGTCGACCACCAGCTCGGTGTGCTGGCCGGGGATGAAACCCAGGTCGGCGATCTCCCCTGGTCGCCAGTGCCTCTCTTCCTTGCCGACCCGCGCGTAGAGGACGAAGGGTACTTCCGTACCGCCTTCTTGGATGATCCGGAGATCGGCAAGGTTCGGTTGCGCAAGCCCGTAGATCTCGATGGGCAACGTCACACGGACCAGGCGGGGCTCACCGGCCGGCTGCAAATGGATCGGTCGAAAGGACTGCCAGTGTCTCCAGGCCTCGACAAGTTGGGCGCTCGCCGCCAGCGGGCCGAGAGACCAGAGCACGCCAATGGTGATGAGGCCCCATTTCCTCATCGCGAGCTCGGCTCCCCTCGCCGCTCGGCGGCGGCTCGCTGCTGGTAGAAAAACGACACCGCCACCAGCAACACGCCCAGGACGGTGAAGGACGCGATCCGGTAGACACGCTCCAGAAAGGAGAGGTCATAGAGAAATACCTTCACCACCACGACCGAAAAGAGCGCCAGACCGGACCAACGCAGCGTGGGGCTACCCTTACCAACCCCCCACAGGATGAGCGCGGTCGCGTAGACCGTCCACAACAAGGAAAGCGCCAACTGCTGCGTCAGTCTGGTGTCCGCACCCAGATTCAACTGCATGCGCCCGAAGAGCCCCCACACTTCCATGGAGAGCGACGACAGGAGGAAGGCGTTGGCCGAGAGCCCAACGATATCGAACGCTCGGCCTTCCACGACCGACAGCTTTTCCTGATGCCGTCGAGAGAAAAGGAACGCTGCGGCAAGAGAGACCACGACGATGGCATACGTCAGAAAACGCGGGTTCCACAAGAACGTCTGGGCGTACATCTTGAACAGAATCAGCCGGACCGCCGCGCCGCCCAAGAGCACGATGCCCGCCCACCGCAATGACCGGAGGTCTCCCTGAAAACCACTCCACACCAGCACCGCACCCTCGACCGCCCAGGCGATGG
>DATDRI010000274.1:0-4788 GCA_035291825.1 Vicinamibacteria bacterium
TGGCGTTGGAGATGGTGTCGGTGGGCTCCTACATCATGGTCGGTTACTTGAAGGGGGAACGCCTCTCCAACGAAGCATCCCTCAAGTACATTCTGTTCGGAGCGGTATCGACGGGGACCATGCTCTATGGCCTCTCGCTACTCTTCGGCCTCACCGGTACGCTCGATCTCTATGGGATTCGAGCCGTCTTGATGAACGAGGGGATGCTGAGCCAGTCCGGTCCGGCGCTCTTGTTCATCGTCATCTTGGTGCTCGCCGGCATCGGGTTCAAGACGGCGGCGGTGCCGTTTCATTTCTGGTGTCCGGACGTCTATACGGGGGCCCCCACTCCCGTGACGGCTTTTCTATCGGTGGGTCCCAAGGTGGCGGGTTTCGCGGTGCTGGTGCGTTTCTTCTTCGGTGGCATGGCACAGCCTGCCGGAGACGGCTCTTGGCAGATGGTGGGGGTCAACTGGCAGGCGCTTCTCATCGGAGTCTCAGTGGCCACCATGACACTGGGGAATATCGCCGCGCTTCTCCAGACGAACCTCAAGCGGTTGTTGGCCTACTCCAGTATCGCCCACGCCGGTTACATTCTGATGGGAGCGGTCGTTCTTTCCGAGGAGGGCATCCAGGCCATGTTGGCCTACATGGTCATCTACCTCTTCATGAACCTGGGCGCCTTCGTGGTGGTGATGGTCATCTACGACCAGCTGGGAAGCTTCGATGTCAAGGATTACGGAGGCATCTGGAAGCGCTCGCCGATGCTGACCATTGCCATGAGCATCTTCCTGCTGTCGCTGATGGGGATTCCGCCTTTTGCCGGTTTCCTGGCGAAGTTCTATGTCTTCGCGGCGGTGATCCGCGCCGGACTCGGCTGGTTCGCGGTGGTGGGAGTGCTGAACAGCGCCATTGCCGTCTTCTATTACATGAAGGTCCTGAAGGCCATGGTCATCGAGGAAGGTGCGACCGGAGACAGCAGCGAGATCGCGATCCATCCCATATACGCCGGTTTGCTTATCGTGTTGTTGGTGCCGAACGTCGCTGGCCTGGTTCTATGGGGATATCTGGATCAGATAACCGAGTACTCGATGAAGATACTGGAGACCCTTTGAATACTTTCTAACCCAAGGAGGATATGAGAATGGCTTACATCATCGCTGAGCCTTGCATCGGGGTCAAGGACACTGCCTGTGTGGAAGTGTGCCCGGTGGATTGCATCCACCCCACCAAGGAAGAGGCAGGTTTCGAGGCCGCCGTGCAGCTCTACATCGATCCCGAGACCTGCATCGACTGCGGAGCCTGTGAACCGGTGTGTCCGGTGACCGCCATCTTCCCCGAGGAAGAGCTCCCGGATAAGTGGAAGGACTTCACTGCGAAGAACGCCGCCTACTACGGCAAGTAAGACTTCGCAATCCAACCCGATACCTCCAACAAAAGGTCCTCCCTCGGCTCCTTTCTCACGTTTGCCACGCCGCCCGACGGGGTGGTGTGTGACAGCGTGGTATGATGTCCTTGGAACGGAACTTGCTATTTATGCGATCAAGGCCTTGTATCTGAGGCTTTTCGCACAGGGCTGCGGGACAAGAAAGAGCAGGAGGTGACATCATGTCGAACGAAAGTGGAGGCGGTAACTTCTTGGTGGGTCTCCTCATAGGAGCTGCGGTGGGAGCCATGGGGGCGCTGCTTCTGGCACCCAAGGCGCGTAAGGAGATTCAGGATACGCTGACCGCAGGAGGCAAGAAACTACGGGAGACAGCGGAGGGCAAGCTGGCCGAGCTTCGCGGCCGCAAAGACGACTTGTACGAGAGGAGCCGGGAGGCGTTCGCCGAGACGAAAGAGGGAGTGAAGAAGGCGGCGCAGAGTTTTACCAAGAGCTGAGCTCCATGCAAGACGGCGCCAAGCTCGAAGAAGCCAAACCGGTGCCGGAGCTCGCTGCAACCGAGGATATGCCGGGCCCCGCCGGCCATGAAGAGGCTCCTTCCCCGTCTACATTCGAGCTCGCCCGCCGCGTTCTGGTCGGGGTGGTGCAAGCCATTGAAGACGGAGCGGACCTTGTTGGTGCGTCCGTCCGGGAGGAGCTCGGGCAGTTCAAAGAAGATCTCCTCCGGGGCTTGGCGGGCGTTCTGCTAGTGGCGATAGGAGCCGGGTTGGTGACTGCCGGTCTTGCCTTGCTGCTCCACGGTTGGTTCGGTTCTTGGCCCCCGGTTCTGCTGGTGCTCGGTGGTATCTATTTAGCGGTGGGTGGCTGGCTGTGCATCCCTCGACGTGACTCGGGAGGTGACCGGTGAGCGGAGAAGAAGGCGAGAGAAGAAGCGCGCGGGAGTTGCGCGAGTCCCTAGCCAGAAATCGAGAGCAGCTCGACAAAGACCTCTCGGCCCTTCGCAATCGTTTTCACGAGGCGTGGAGTCCGCGCCGTCTTCTCAGCCGTCATCCATTCTGGGCAGCGGGAGCGGGGGCGGTGCTGGGTTTCCTCCTTGTCCGGCGGCCGGCGGCGGTCCTACGCGCCGCCACGCGGCTCGCCGGGATGGGCGCTCCCTTGTTGTTATCCGCGCTGGTACGTGGCGATGGTTCTCGCCGACCAGAGGAAGGCCGCTGATCTGTACGCCCGCGCGTTCGCCTGCGCTTTGAGACTTTCCCAGCTGACGCTCATCCTTCTGACGGTGGCCGCCTGCGCCACCAATCCGGTCACCGGCAAGAAAGAGCTGGTTCTGGTCAGTGAGGCCCAGGAGATCGAGATGGGCACCGCGGCGGACCAGCAGGTCGCCCAGAGCATGGGTTACTATGCCGATAGCGCGCTCCGTTCTTACGTCTCCGAGATCGGGCTTCGCCTGGCGCGAGAATCCGAACGGCCGCAACTACCCTGGAAAATCGAGGTCGTCGATTCACCGGTCGTCAATGCCTTCGCGATTCCAGGAGGATACGTATACCTTACGCGTGGCATCCTCGCCTATATGAACAACGAGGCGGCCATGGTGGGAATCCTCGGTCACGAGATCGGACACGTCACCGCCCGGCACAGCGTGCAGCAGATCTCGCGGGCTCAGCTCGCTGGGATCGGCCTGGGAGTCGGCGCCGTCGTCGTGCCCGAAGTACGCCCTTTTGGCGATCTGTTGCAAACCGGTGTGGGACTCTTGTTCTTGAAGTTCGGACGCGACGACGAGCGAGAGTCCGATACCCTGGGGGTTCGCTATTCGCTAGAGGCGGGTTACGACCCCAGGGAAATGGCGACCTTCTTTCAGGTGCTGGACCGAATGGGGGAGCGCTCCGGCTCCGACCTGCCGGGCTGGCTTTCCACGCACCCCCAACCCGAGGACCGGGAGCTGCGGATCCTGCAGATGGTCGAGACCCAGGCTCCCGCGAATCGGGAGCTTCGTGTGGGGGACGAGGACTTCAAGCGTCGCATCGAAGGTCTGGTCTTCGGGGAGAACCCTCGCGAAGGATTCATGGATGGAAGTCGCTTCAAACACCCCGATCTGCGTTTCCAGGTCGACTTCCCTGCTGGTTGGAACGTTCAGAACACGCGGCAGGCCGTCTACTCGGGATCCCCGCAACGAGACGCCGCCATCCAGCTCACCGGCTCGCGTGTGGAAGGGGGGACTTCTCCGGAAGAGCACGCCGGAAGCTTCTTCCGGCAAAATCGGCTGGAGTATGGAACCGGGGAGCGCATGCGGGTGGGCGGTCTTTCCGCCTACCGTGCACCCTTTAGGGTCAGTACCGCACAAGGCGTCCTGCTCGGTGAGGCCGGTTTCGTGATCGACGGAGACATGGCCTACGAAATCTTGGGCTACACATACCAGCAACGGTACCGGCAGTACCGGAGCACGTTTCTGGGGGTGGTGGATAGCTTCGCACGCCTCACCGATCGAGAGGCCCTCGAGGTCCAACCTCATCGCATCGTCTTGTATCGGGTCCCCGGGCCGATGACGGCCGGGGATGCTTTCCTTCGATCGGGCGCCGACCAGGAATCCGTCGAGGACCTGACTCTGCTCAACAATCTGCGCGCCGATAGCCTGGTGGAAGCCGGCACGCTTCTCAAGATTGTGGAACCTCCACTCTCAGCCAGAGCAGGGAGCGACAACCCCCGGTGATCGGCCGATCCTTTCGGGTGGCTTCGATTTTCGGGATCCCCATCAAGGTCGATGTCTCCTGGGTGGTTATTCTGTTCCTGCTGACCGCCACCTTTGCCGTCAATTTTTCGCGAGAGCACCCGTCTCTAGGATGGCCGACCTGGCTTTCCATGGGTTTCGCACTCGCCGGGCTGCTCTTCGGCTCGGTTCTCGCCCACGAGCTCTCACACGCTTTGATCGCCCTGCGGGAAGGGATATCCATACGCGGGATCACGCTCTTCATTTTCGGGGGCGCAGCGGAAATGGTGGACGAGCCTCCGCATGCGCGGGCGGAGCTCAAAGTCGCCCTCGCCGGGCCGGTGATGAGCATCGCCCTGGCCATCGGGTTCGGCGGCCTCTACTCGGTCGGACTGGGATGGTTTCCGCCAGCCATTTTGGGAGTGGTGGGACATCTCGCCTTCATGAACGGGGTCTTGGCGGCTTTCAACCTGGTTCCCGGATTCCCCTTGGACGGGGGAAGAGTCTTGCGGGCGGTTTTGTGGGGCATCTGGGGCGATCTGCGCTTTGCAACGCGCACCGCTAGCGCGCTCGGCTCGGGCTTCGGGGTTCTCATCATCTTGCTGGGGCTGGTCTACATCCTGCGCTACGAAAACCTCATCGGAGCGGTCTGGTACTTGTTCATCGGCCTTTTCTTGCGCAGCGCGGCGCGGGCCAGCTACCAGCAGATACTGCTGCGAGA
>DATDRI010000275.1:0-2541 GCA_035291825.1 Vicinamibacteria bacterium
AAAAAGGGCTTCAACGCTCCCGTGGGCTACTGGATCAACGGCTCGTTGAAGGAGCTGGTGCGGGACCAGCTCGCCTTCGACAAGCTGAAGCGCGAGGGTTTCTTCGAGCCGTCGTACGTTCAGAAACTACTGCGCGAGCACGCCGAGGGCGTTCGCGACCACCGGAAGCTCCTCTGGACGCTCCTGGTCTTCGAGCTCTGGCAGGAGAAGTACCTCAGGCGCTGACCCGTTTCACTCCCCCGAACTTCCAGGAATTCCCGTTGCGGAAGAGGACGTAGCTCGTCCCCGGCTCGATCCTGGGGTCGGAGAGCCAGGCGTCGGCGGAGCTTCGACGAGAGGATGAGCTCGAGGGGGGGGCTGCCTTCTCGGGGCTTATTGAACGCCACTCCCCTTCCGAGTCGCGACGTTCCCAGCTTCTGTCGTAGTGGCGGAGGTCGATCTGGACGACCTTGCGCTCGGGAAAGCTCTCGATATTGAGCTTCCGCAGGTCTTCCTTGAGGCGCCGCACCGTGACGCTGGACAGGCTCCGTTGCGCGTACATCGGCGTAGTTCGGATCCGCCACGATCACCTCGTGGCCAGCTCCTCGAGCAGCCTCGCCACCCACTCGCTGATCGTCGAGGCCTCGATCAGGATCTTGGCCGGGGGCCGCTCCTTGAAGTACTGTATCAGCCGCTCCCGCTCCGTCCGCATCCTCCTCTCCACCAGCTCGCCCGCCTCCGTCATGATGGCGATCTGGCTTTCCTTCTTCCCTAGGTCTATGCCAATATAGTCCGCGGCCCGCCTCCCTTCCTTTGCGCTTCAAGCGCGCGTTACGGAATGTGAGGCCATGATCCCACCACGCAGGGGGGTGAGCCGCTTCATCTCATCTATCGGTGGGAGCGTCCAAATGAGCCTGGCGACCCCTTCCACTGAAGAAGAGTCCGGGCCTCCGGGCCTGGCTGTTGCTCATCGTGCCGGGGAAGCCGGGCCGCGCTCATAGGAGAAGTGAACATGAACGGAATGGCTGGACGGAAGGCGGTCGCAGGTCTCGCCGCCCTGTTGCTCCTCGTCGCCGTCGCGCCCGGAGAGCCTCAGCTCGTGGAGGACCATTCGGGAGTCGAGCTTCTGCTGGACAGAGCCGTTGCCGCCGCCAACGCAGGGAAGTTCGCCGAAGCGCTACGGCTTTATCAGGAGCTCGAGCGGTCGTCGGATCCCTCGTATGCGTGGGCGGGCACGTCCGGCCAAGTCATCGTCCATCGCATGGCCGGTGATGGCGCCTCGGCTCGGGCCGTGACGCAACGCATCGCGGCCGTCAGACCCGGGCTGGCCGGTCTGATGGCCATCTGGGACGGTGACACCGCGATGGTGGAGAAGGATGTGGAGCGCGCGCTCGGGGAGTATCGGCGCGCCGCCGACATCCACGGAAGACAAGTGGTCGATGGCCAACCCATTGGGGTCACCGCTCTCCGCCAGCTCTCTCGCGCTCACCTCGAAAAGAGAGATGCCTTGACCGCAGCCGAGACGGAGAGGGAGCTCACTCGAAGGTTCCCCCGATTAGTCGATCGAGACGAAGCCGTGGGTAGGATTCTGGCCCTCGAGGCCATGGCTTCGGGCGAGCTTCCTTTGAAGCCGATCGAACGACTCTTCCACGACGGCGACTGCTCGCCCAAGCACCCCTGTGTACTCGGTCGGGGCGGCCGTGTGCACCGCGGCACGCCGGCAGACGCAAAGCCGCTCCCCGGACAGCACGGTCTCTATGTCTTGGCCGACGCGGAGGCCGCCGAAATGCTCCAGAGTGCCCCGGATGCCCCGTTGGAGACATTTGCTCCCACCTCTACCGCGGAAGCGTGCACGGTGGAAACGGCCTACAGCGGCTTCATGAAGCCGATGCTCGGCAAGAAAGGGGGGGGATACGGCTTCATGGAGAACCCCGACTGCTGCGGCGGATGGCATACCGGCATCGACCTCAACCGGGGTGGATTCCAACAGGATTGCAACGATCCCTTCTACGCCACCGCCGATGGTTGCGTGATGGACGTCATGGCCTCCACCTCGGACTGGGGCTCGGCCGCCATCGAGCACTACTACCCGCCCAGCAAATGGACGTCGCAGTATGGGCATGCCTACAACGTGTACGTCTCGGTAGGTCAAAAGGTCAGAAGGAGCGCCCTCATCGGGAGGGTGGGCGACACCGGTACGGGCGCATGCCATCTCCATTTCGAGATCCGGGAACCGGACCACACCGATCGAAACAACGCCGGTTCCTACAACAACCACAACACGCCGCAGAGCAGGGTGGGGGACGAATACCAGGACCCCCTGCCCTTCATCAACGCGCACAAACGCTTCACGACATTGCGCTGGCGTGACGAGAACAGCTTTACCTTTACGCCAGCAGCCTCCTGGACGCTGGCGACCAACGTCGGTGACGGCGACGACATGAGGTGGGCCTATACAACGCCTAGATTCTCTGAAACTAACTACGCCCGATTCTCCTTTAGGGCTCCACTGAGCGGCACGTGGGAGCTTTGGGCGTTCATACCCTACGACCATGCCACGAG
>DATDRI010000276.1:0-2099 GCA_035291825.1 Vicinamibacteria bacterium
GAGATAAAAGCCTCCAGAATCACATCCGGACCCGAGTCGTGGCTTGGATATCCCGTGTGGCGGTCCACCGCCACGAAGACGATGTTGGAGGGTACAACGAAATCCTCGATCGGTTGATCCGTTCGCACCGCTTCCATAAACTGGATCCAGGGCGGTAGCGCGGCGCGCGCCCCAACCTCCCTGTCTCCCAGCGGCTTTTTCTGGTCGTACCCCATCCAGACCCCGGCCGCCAAACCGGGATCGAACCCGATGAACCAGGCGTCGGTATAGTCGTTGGTCGTGCCGGTCTTTCCGGCCAGGGGTCTTGCCAGCCGGGCGGCGGTTGCCGCGGTGCCTCGTTGCACGACACCCTGCAGCAGACTCGTGATGATGTAGGCGGTGTCGGCGCGGATGGCGCTCGCCGCCTTGGGGTGAGTCTCTTCCAGCAGGTTCCCGTCTCTGTCGGTGACCTTGGTGACGAAGTAGGGCCGCATCCTTATTCCTTGATTCGGGAAGGCGGAATAGGCGGAAACCATTTCCAGGAGGCTGGCCTCCGCGGAGCCCAGGGGTAGGCTCAGGTAGGGCGGCAGCGGTCCCTCCAGGCCCAATCGGCGGCCCATCTCCGCTGCCTTCTCGGGACCGATCTGCTCGGTCAGGCGCACGGCGGGGACATTCCGGGAGGCCTCCAGGGCCCGGCGCAGCGTTACCCAGCCCTCATAGGTACCGTCGTAGTTCGACGGCTCGTAGATCTCCTGGGTGGCGGGATCCTGGTATTGAACCGGCGCGTCGAGAATGAGTGAGGTAGCGGTGAAGCCGGCGTCGATGGCGGCCGCGTAAGCGAAGGGCTTGAAGGCCGAGCCCGGTTGACGCCGTGCCTGAACCGCGCGATTGAACTTGGAGCGCTCGAAATCGAAGCCACCGACCATGGCTTTCACCTGGCCGGTCCGGTTCTCGAGAGCGAGGAACGAGCCCTCGACCAGCGGCTCTTGCTCCAAGGTCACCTTCAGCGTCTCGGTGGGAGGGTCTATGGAGACGATCTTGAACTCGGTGACATCGCCCACCTTCAGGATGGCGCTCGGCCGAGGTGCCTGGGTCCACAAGATGGACTCTCGGTCGAGCGTCGCGCTGAAGCGGTCGATGCGCACCGTCGCCCGCCGGTCGTCGACGGCGGTGACCACGCCGCTCACGATCTGACCCACCGTCAAAGGGTCTCCCCAGTCCTCGGCCACGAAGTCCTGGATGGCACCTTCGGTATCTTCATGGACATTGAAAGCCACCGGGCGGAATCCTTGTCGCTTGTCGAGATCCCGGAGCCCCTCGTCCATGACCTTCTCCGCCACCGTCTGCATGCTCTCGTTCAATGTGGTGTAGACCCGCAGCCCTCCCCGGTAGATCCTTTGGCTACCATACTTTTGCTCGAGGTACTGCCGCACCTCCTCGACGAAGTAGGGCGCCAATTCATCGCTGCGTGTGCGGCGACGAAGTTGAATCGGCCGTTTCTTGAGCTCGTCGCGGACCTCCTTAAGAATGAAGTGTTCCTCGTACATGCGATCGAGCACATGGTTGCGGCGACTCAAGCCGCGCTCCGGGTTGGCGAAGGGGCTGAAATCGGCCGGCCGCCCGGGAAGTCCCGCGATCAGGGCGGCCTCCTCCAGCGAGAGTTCGCGCGCCGACTTGCCGAAGTAGAACTGCGCCCCGGCCTCGACTCCGTAGACGCCGTGTCCGAGAAGAACCTGATTGCAATAGAGAGTGAGAATCTCTTCCTTTGTATAGTTCTTCTCGATCTGGAAGGCGAGAATGGCTTCTTTGATCTTGCGCTCGTAAGTCCGCTCTGGCGTCAAGAACAAGAGCTTGGACAATTGCTGGGTGATGGTGCTCCCGCCTTGTCCGCGTCGCCCCTCCATCACGTTCAGAATCGCGGCACGCCCGATTCCGCTGGGATCGATTCCCGGATGGCGGAAGAAATGTTTATCCTCGGTAGCTACCAGGGCGTCCTTGAGATACGGGGGGATCTCGCGGAAAGGAATCACTACCCGCCGTTCCACCGCGAACTCGGCGATGACCTTGCCTTCGTCGGAATAGATCTCAGAGATGATGCTCGGTTTGTAGTCCTCCAGCTC
>DATDRI010000277.1:0-7295 GCA_035291825.1 Vicinamibacteria bacterium
AGCCCGGCCAGGAAGCCTCCCGCGCCGCGGCGGGAATCCTGTCCCCCCAGGCCGAGTCCGGCGGACCGAGCCCCTTCTTCCGGCTCTGTCAGGCAAGTCGCGAGCTCTATCCTTCCTTCGCCGAGGAGCTGCGGGAAGCAACCGGCATGGACGTGGAGCTTCGGTTGGACGGCGTCGTAGCGGTGGCGGAGACCGAAGGGGAGGAAGCGGAGCTCGACCGGCGGTGCGCATGGCAGCAGGAAGTGGGGCTCAGCGCGAAGAGACTCTCCGCCGCCGAGCTCAGGGAACTCGAGCCCTCGCTGCGACCCGGATTGCGCGGCGGCCTCTTGTTTCCGAGTGACGGCCAGGTGGTAGCCCCGCGCCTTACTGAAGCCGTGATCCAGGCGGCTGCCCAGGCAGGGGCACGGTTCCAGGCGGGGAATCCGGCCAGACGCGTTCTTCATCGAGATGGCCGGGCGACCGGAGTGGAGACCGCCAACGGAACGGTGGCTTGCGCGCGGGTAGTCAACGCGGCGGGAGCCTGGTCGGGATTCGATCCCGGCTTGCCGTTCGCGGTGCCGGTTCGACCGGTGCGCGGTGACCTGGTCGCCCTCCGCGGAGAGCCCGTACCGCGGCACGTCATCTACTCCAAACGACTCTATATCGTCCCGCGCCGTGATGGAAGGATCCTCTTGGGTGCCACCATGGAGCTGGCCGGTTTCGACAGCGCAGTGCGGGCAGCCGGTGTCCATCAATTGATCGGTGAGAGTTTTCATCTCATCCCGGCTCTCAAAAGCGCCGCCTTCGATGCCGCCTGGGCGGGGCTCCGGCCCTGTGCGGAGGATCAGTTGCCCGTTCTCGGACCCACTCCCATCGAAGGACTCACCCTGGCCACCGGCCACTGTCGGAACGGCATTCTTCTGGCTCCGCTCACCGGCCAGCTCACCGCCGACCTCATCGTCAACGGAAAGGCAGAGTGCGATCTGTCTCCTTTCTCGGTCTCTCGATTTCGAACCGCTTGAGCTACTCCTCCTCACGTTTCGAGCCGGAGGCGATCGTCAAGGAGACCCACCTCTCGCGGAAGCCGGCGTCCGCCAGCGTTTGGATTGCTGTCGCCAGCGTCTCGGTCTTGTTCCTGGTCTCTGGAATCTACTGGACGGACGCCCTCGGTCTGGCCCCGCAACTGGCCGCCACGCCGGAAACCGTGTTCGACGGGAAGGAATACTGGCGGCTCCTCACCGCCATGGGGACGCACGCCAACTTCCAGCACTTGCTCAGCAACGCCGTTGTATTGGGAGTCCTGAGCTACCTTCTTTATGGTTACTTCGGGGCGGCGATTTACCCCCTTCTCACATTGGGTGGTGGAGCAGGGGTCATGGCTTTGGCGCTTGCGACCTATCCACCCGGGACGATCCTGCTAGGCGCCTCGGGCGTGACGTACTTGATGGCTGGATTCTGGCTGACGCTCTACCTTTTCGTCGAGCGGAGGCTCTCCCCCGTCAAGAGGCTGCTGCGCTCCATGGGATTCGGTCTCATCGTCCTGATGCCTGCGGTCGTCGAACCGAGCGTGAGCTACCGTACGCACGCGCTGGGATTTGGAAGCGGTGTGGCGTTGGGTCTCGCCTACTTCCACTTCAGTAAAGCAAGACTGAGGCGAGCGGAGCGCGTCGAGGTGGAGATGGACGACTACTAGAAGTAGAACCGCAGCTCGCTATCCGGCACGCTTTGAAGCGAAGCGGACAGCTCCTCGAGGAGGTCCAGGGCCTCGCTCTGGTAGAGGTCGATCCTCCCGATTCGCTGCCGGTCCTTCGGGTCGCCCTTCTCCTCGAAGGCACGCCGTAGCTCGACCGACTGCGCGTCGGTCCGCTCCAAGCTGAGCGCAACGGAAACGAAGACCATCAGATCCATTTGTCGCCGACTGAATCCTCGGCTCTGCCACAGCAAGTCCTCGCGAAGGAGAGCCTGCTGAATGCGCAGACTGCGCTCCGGATCGAATCCCTCCGCCACCTTCCGAGCATAGTCGGCCGCTGAATGAGACAGCCGGGGAATCAACCCGTAGGCCTGCTCGATAAGCGGGCATGGATCGATGGGGATCGCTAGCGGCGCCTGGAACCGGCAGATCGTTCCGTCCGTCGAAACCTCTGAGGCGTCCTTAGGCCGGGTGCCAGCCGCTTGCACCGGCGTAGGCAAAACCCCATAGGCTACCACGGCGCACAGAATCAGCAGGGCAGCCTTTCGGCCGCGGCTCGGGACAGTTAATCTCAGGCTCGTCAAGGGGTTGCTTGGCATCATCCACCTCCCCCTGGTTGTGTTGGAGAGTCTTGCAATGATCTGTTCAGCAACTTGGATGCCAGTTTATTGAGGGGAAGAAACCCCCAGAGAAATTCAGAGAAATTCGGGGAGTGAAGACCCTAGCGATTCGTGCGCGAGGAGGGACCTCCGTAGGCCAGGGCCATCGCTCTTTCCGTTACCTTGGCGTACAAGCGTCCCAGGGCACCCCGGATCTCCGGATGCGGTTTCCAAAAGGGCGGCACTCCCAGCCGCTTGAGCAGAGAGAGCGACACGGCGGGGGGCCCGACGGAAACGGGAAAATTCTCGAGCGCATCGCCGGCTTGCCAGAACCGTTCGATCGAATCGCTGAGCGATGGCGTCTTGTCGGCAAGGCCGGGACGGCCGGTGGCCTCTGCGGCGCGGCGGGCTCGCAGTGCTTCCAGGATCGTCTCTCTGTCCCGCCCACGAAGACGAAAGAGTAAGAATGGATCTCGATCCAACTGCTCCGCCAAGACGTAGTGCACGGCAGCTATGTGTTTGCAAGGGTTGGCGGCGTCCGGACAGGAGCACTCTGTCGCCAGATCGCCCGAGGAGGCGGGAAACAGCGAGAGTCCCACCAACTGGAAGGTGTCTTCTATGTTGGGCGGCATCTCGCCGCCCAACAACTTGGCGGCGAACAGAGCTTGAGAGGCCAAGGTCTCGATGGCCTTCTCCCATTGAGCCCTTGAGAGTTTCCTGAGTCGGAAGACAACACGGTAAGGGTCGTAGCGAGATCCCTGTACCTCGGCAACGACTCGACCGGGCGCCACCTCGAGTCGTAACACCCGACCCGAGCGAGCATAGCGGCGCCCTCTTTCCAGACGATTCGCCAAACCGAGGACTTCGAGAACCGCGATCCAGCGTTGCGCCCACCATCTTTCGGCGAAGGCGTCTCTTCGGTTGCCTGGAGTGGCCACTCTCTACTCCTGTACCACGTCTCGATGGAGAGCGAAGAGCTCTCTGAGATCCGAAGTCGATAACTCGGTCAACCAGCCTTCTCCGGCACGAACGACCAAACCGGCGAGCTCCTTCTTTTGCTCGATGAGCTCGTCGATCCGCTCTTCCACGGTGCCGGCGCAGATGAACTTGTGCACCGCGACCGAGCGCGTTTGCCCTATCCGGAACACCCGATCGGTAGCCTGGTTCTCGACCGCCGGGTTCCACCAGCGATCGAAGTGAAAGACGTGGCGAGCCCGCGTCAGATTGAGGCCGAAACCTCCTGCCTTGAGGGACAGGACGAAGATCCGAGGGCCGGAAGCGTCTTCCTGGAAGCGGGTGATCATCGTCTCCCGTTGCCGTACCGGTACTCCCCCATGAAGAAAGATCACTTCGGTGGAGAGCACCTCCTGCAAGTGGTGATGCAGCATTTTTCCCATTTCGGCAAACTGCGTGAAAACGAGAGCGCAGTCTCCTTCCGCCAAGACCTCTTCGAGCATTTCGGTGAGGCGGGTCAATTTTCCGGAACGCCCCTTGAGATCGCTCTGATCCCTGAGGTAATGGGTGGGGTGATTGCAGACTTGTTTCAGCCGCGTGAGCGCCACCAAGACCGCTCCCTTGCGACCCATACCCTCCGACTCATCGATGCGAACCAGGCTCTCTTGGACCACCGCTTCGTAGAGAGTGGCCTGTTCCCGAGTGAGGCTGCAGTAGACCTTCATCTCGTTCTTTTCTGGTAGATCCTTGATGACCGCGGGGTCTGTCTTGACTCGCCGCAGTATGAAGGGCCGAACCAGGCGGCGGAGCTCTTCGGTTGCCTCTGGATCGCGGTACGTTTCGATGGGAAGGGCAAAGCGAGCCTTGAAGGAAGCGTGGGAGCCGAGGTAGCTGGGATTGAGGAAGTCCATGATCGACCATAGCTCCGATAGCCGATTCTCTATCGGCGTACCGGTGAGGGCGAAGCGTGTGGGAGCGCCGAGACGCTTTACCGACTTGGTCTGTTTGGCGGAAGGATTCTTGATGTTCTGAGCTTCGTCCAGCACCAGACCCTCCCAGTCCACTGCCGAGAGGCGCGTTAGATCTCGGTGAACCAGGCTGTAACTCGAAACCACTAGATCGTGTCGGGACGCCTGACGGGCGAAGGCTTCTCCCTCGCGTCGGTCCAGACCATGATGAACGAGAACTCGAAGCGTCGGCGCAAACCGTTCGGCTTCCTTCCTCCAATTGCTCATCACCGAGGTGGGACAGATGAGCAAGAAGGGTCGTTTCAACTCTCCGTTGCGCTTCCGGTGGAGGAGGAGTGCGAGCATTTGGATGGTCTTCCCCAGACCCATGTCGTCCGCCAGGCAAGCCCCCAAACCCCACTTCCCGAGGAAAGAAAGCCAGGAGAGTCCGCTCACCTGGTAAGGTCGAAGCTGACCATGGAACTCCGGCGGCGAATCGAGGGGCGGCAGGGATTCCGTTGTGGCGAGGCGGTCCAAGAGAGCGCCGACCCATCCCTCGGCATCCAAACCCCGCACCGGCAGCTTGTCTTCGCCACCGCTCAACCCCAACTGCAGAACTTCCCGGAGGGGCATCACGGCGCCAGAAGCTCGCCCGCCGATGATGCGAACTGCCTCTTTCACTTGCTCCTCTCGGAGCTCCACCCATCTTCCCCGCAGGTGAACCAGTGGCTGCTTCAGAGCTACCAGTTGAAGAAACTCCTCCCGTTCCAGGCTTTCGTCGCCCATGGCCACCTGCCAGTCGAACTCGACGAGCGTTTCTAGACTAAGCGACGCACTGACTCGCCCCGGATCGTCGGGGGCCGTCACATGAAGCCTCAGTCCAAAGCCGCCTTCCTCTGTCCTCCACCAGGAAGGGACGAGCACCCCGAATCCACTCTCCCGCAAGAGCAAGGCTCCCTCGCGAAGGAAAGAGTAGGCCTGGTCCAGGGTGAGCTCACAAGATTCAGGGCGAGACTCCTTGAGGCTCTCCTCGATGGGCAGGAAGAGCGAAGAGGCACGCCCGAGAGCTTCCAGCACCCTTTCCTGTGGGCGGTCCATGCGCCGCTGGAGATAACGCCAGCTAGCGCCGGCATGTCGCCAGATGCGGCCGAGCGGAATCAGCAGGCTCGGATCATCGACCGCTTGAAGGAAGTAGCTGAGTCGCCAGCCCGCCCCCCCTGATTCTGTTCCGTCAGTGGAAGACGGAGCAGCGAGCGGATCCTCACCCGGTGCGACGAGTCGAAAAGCGATCCGGAACGGTGCTTCGCTTTGGTCCTCCAAGCCCTTTCGCCAGTCGGCGAGCTCCGTCTCCAGCGAACGCCCGACGTCTCGTTGGAAGGACAGCTTTCCGTCACCCTGCAGTAAGGCGGCCGCGAACTGAGCCCCGTGGCTGTCGATGAAGCGAGGTCGGAGTCTCAAACGGGAGGCGGCCTGGCGTACGAAGACATCGACCAGGGTCGACAGGAAGTCGGCCAACAGTGATTCCGGCTCGATGACCTTGCTCGGCACTCGAACGAAAGCGCGGCAGATTGGCGGCATCGCGGAAACCAGGCCATCCAGTCGCTCCTGTTCCGCATCGAGCCAGGGTTCCCAGCGAGCCCGGCTGGAAGCCTGTTCCGGCCGGCCGTTGAGACCGGGTAGGAATCGCTGGCGCGCAAGAAGCTCGAGCGTCAACCGAGCCGCGGTGGCCCAGTAGCGGACATCGTCGCCGAGACGGATCCGAGTGGGGAACTCGTCGAGATCATACGGGAGACTCGCCAGCCAGCGGAGCGCCGTCAACGGCGGAAGCGACAAGCCCGCGACGCGCCATCTCGCCAGCCGTTTTGGCGTGCCGGTCTCGGGTGGGTCGATCAGCAATTGGGGCGACGGTGCGGGCCGACCGTTCGTGGTAGGCAAAAGGAAATCCACCTCGGCGCGCGAACGATCCCCGGGGTGACCCTCCTCACCGAGCGCCCGGAAGACTTCTTCTTCGACTTGGTGACAGGAAGAGTGGAAAGGATGAAAGGAAGTGGCGGCGGAGCTCGACGGCGGGGGCGACGCCTCGGGCACGCCGGTCTCCCCCCAGAGAAAGAACCCACCTCCGTCGGAGGAAGGAATCCAGGTTCCGTGAGCGACAATCACGAGTTCGTCCAGAAAGCACCCGGGCGGGAACGTCGGCCAGGGCGATCCTTCCAGTCTAGCATGCGGAGGCTGGGCGAACGCCTGTAAGGAGGCCTTGGTTGGGGCAGGGGACGAGGGTCGAGGCCGCTATTTATCTGATTGTCTAGTAAGTTGCGCTACGAGCTATCGCGTGCGTCGCTTGCTTAGGTGACTAATTCTGGTCATAATGTGACTATGAAGCAAGTGCGAATCGCCGAACTGAAAGCTCGGCTCAGCGAGTACCTCCGTGCCGTCCGGCGGGGTGAAACCATCGCGGTGCTCGACCGGGAAACCCCGGTCGCCCAGATCGTTCCGGTTCGCGACCGAACCGCGCTCCGCATCCGAAAGCCTGCGCCCGGTACCCCGCCGCCGAATCGGGTGCCCCTGCCCAAGCCGGCGAAACTGGACGTCGATGTCGTGAAACTGCTCCTCGAAGAACGCCAGGGGCATCGATGACTGCCTACATCGACGCGTCCGTGCTCTTGCGCTTGGCACTGGGGCAACCGGATGCCCTACCCGAGTGGCCACAGATCCAGCAAGGCGTCTCGAGCGCCCTGGTGATGACGGAAAGCCTGCGGACGTTGGATCGGCTTCGGCTCCGCGCCAACCTCGCCGACTCCGAGGTAGCGAGCCGACGGGCGACGATTCTGAACCTGATCGCATCCCTGGAACTGGTAGAGATCGATGCCATGGTGCTCGAGCGGGCGGCGCAACCGATGCCGACGGAACTCGGCACCTTGGATGCTATCCACCTGGCGACGGCCCTTCTCTGGAAGGAGATGACGCGCGTGAACTTGGTGATGGCGACTCATGATGGTGCGCTCGCGATCGGGGCTCAGGCCCACGGCCTACCCGTCGTGGGTGCCACGCGCTCGTGACGAAGCTCAACCAAGTAGACGCGGTTTGCGTCGTGACCGATGAAACTTATTTGGCGGAGAGGGTGGGATT
>DATDRI010000278.1:0-3344 GCA_035291825.1 Vicinamibacteria bacterium
CTTGTCCTCGGCCTGCCGCAGCACGGTGGCGATCTCGCGCGACGAAAACGGCCGGCGCAGCACGAAGTCGGCTGTCTCCAGGGTGTCCTCGTCTTCGGGGAGGCCGTTCTCGGCGGGCAGGAGGCAGATGACGACGGCGGACGGCGACAGCTGGCGCGCGCGGCCCAGGAAGACCGGCAGGTCACGCAGGGGCGCCCCGGCGTCCTTGATGATCAGGTCCACGTCGGTGAGCCGGAGGGTCTTGAGCGCATCCTCGTCGGAGACCGCCGAGAAGACGGACCGGTCCGCCAGCGCCCGGAGCAGCCGGGAGCGGAGCCCTTCGTCCCCGGTCACGATCAGGGCGGTCCTCACCCGCGGACCTCCGCCGGCATCTCAACGGCCGCGGGAAAGGCGAGGGAGATCACGGCGCCGCGGCCGGTGGGGTTGTTTTCCACGCGGATCGTGGCACGGTGCACGTCGGCAATTCCGCGGCAGATGGCCAGGCCGAGCCCGGTCCCCTGCGGCTTCGTCGAGAAGAAGGCGTCGAAGACCTTTTCCGAAAACCCCTCGGGAATGCCGCATCCTGTGTCGGCGACCTCGACAAGGAGGGTGGAGTCGTCGCCCCCGGCCCGGCCCTTCAGCCGGATGCTCAGCGTGCCGCCGGGCTCCATGGCCTCCAGCGAGTTCAGGAAAAGATTGAGAAAGAGCTGCTTCAGCTGGCTGGGCTCGCCCAGCGTGGCCGGCAGATGCTCGTCGTAGATTCGCTCCACTGAGATCCGCCGGTCTTCCAGCCGGACGCGCAGGAGCTCCAGCGTCTCCTCGATGGGCCCGCGGAGGTCCAGCGGTTGGAGGGGCTTGGGCGGCGTGGACAAGACGCGGAGGCGCTCGACCAGGTCGTTGATGCGGTCGATCTCCCGGACGGCGACGCGCGAGAAATTCTCGCGGAAATCCTCATCGCCAAATTTCCGGGGGAGCAGCTGGGCGAAGGCTCGGATGGCGACCAGCGGGTTCTTGATCTCGTGGGCGATCCCGGAGGCCAGGGACTGGAATGACGCCAGACGCGCCGCCCGCCGCCTCTCGTCTTCCAACTCCTTGAGCCGGCTCAGATCGCTGAACACGAGCACGGCTCCGAGGATTCGCCCCTGAGCCTCCGAGAACGGAGACGTCGAGCAGACCACCGGCGTCACCCGCCCGTCGGCGCTGGCCAGTGTCCTTTCCACCTGGAGGCGGGGCACCCCGTCGCCCAGGGTCGCCTGAATCAGGTCGACCAGAGTTCCCGGCAGTCGCTCGACCGGGCCCGAGCGAAGGCTCGCCGCTTCCAGCCCGGTCATGCGCTCGGCGGCGGAGTTGAAGAGCGTGACCTTCCCCTCGACGCTGACCGCGATAACGCCGCTCTCCATCGTCTTGAGGATATTCTCGACGTACTCGTTGACCAGAACCACTTCGGCGTAAAGCTGGGCGTTCGTCACGGCGATCGCCGCCTGGCTGGCGAGCGTCGAGAGGAGATCCAGGTCCTCGCTGAAGTACGGATCACCCGACCGCTTGGCGCCGACGAGTAAGAAACCGGTCAGCTGGTCTTCCTTCACGAGCGGCAGGGCGAGGTCGGCCTTGAGCGCGTCGAGCTCTTCCAGGGCGGCGCGGGTCTCCGGGTCGAGGTCACCTCGCCGCAGGTCATCCCGGAGGAGATGCCCGCGTTCCCGCTGCATGAGGGTCGGGAGCGCAGAATCGCCGGCGATCGTTTCCGGCTCCTCGACGGGCCGGCCCTCGACGAACGATTGCGAGAGGGTCCGACGATAGCGCACGCCCTCACGGTGCCGTAAGTAGACGCTGAAGAGTTCCGGGCGAACCGTCCGGCCGATCACGTCGCTCACGTGGTCGAGGAGAGCCTGGAGATCGAGCATCGTGGTCATGACGCGGCTCGCCTCACGAATGGTCCGCTGGTAGTCGTAGGACTCCCGGTACAGGTAACGGTCGAAGGCGTGCTGAATCCGACTCTTCAGGGGGTAGAAGAGCATGGCGACCAGAAGACCGAGGACGATCTCCCGGCTGAGCCTCCAGCCCGACTCCGGGAAGAGCAGGTTTGACCCCACGATCAGCCCTGTGAGGATGGTTCCGGCCACAGCGAAGGCCACGACGTACACGACGCTCTTCCTGATGACCACCCGGATATCCATGAGTCGGTGGCGGATAATCGCGTGGGCGATCATGGCGACCATGAGGAACGAGAAGAGCGGCCCATACTGGCTGAACCTGGAAGTGCCGAACGCCAGAGGGATCAGCAGGTTTGTAACGGTCGCCAGAACTCCAGGGACGATTAGCCCGGCGAAAAGGTATTTGAGTTGAAGGCGTTCGAGACCTCGCGCGAGACGGATCTTACGGAAGGTGATAGAAAAGCTGTATCCGACGCAACTCAAGATGTAGACAGCAAAAACAGGATAGAGGGGCCCATACCGTACTTTTAGATTGCCGTCTTCGATCGTGAGTGCCATCAGGATCCACGGGGTAACTACCGAGATGAGAGTGAGAGCTGCTGCTAGTGCGCCGAAGACTTTTACGGGCATGAATCGCGGTAACGTGGAACTTCCAGGGAAGACATGCAAGAAAACCAGAAGTGCATAGGCCATGACGATAGCCATGGCAAATGCTACTCGCCCGAGCGCGAGTCCAACCTGGGTGTCAGCGAAATAGTTCCCTGCCCAAGTTCCGGCTGTCCATCCCGCCACCGCTAGACTAAAGATTGAGAAGGCCCGATTGACCCAACGGGACGGGTATTTGAGATAAACAAAAGAGGCCAGCCAAATGGTTACGGCCATAACCGTGATCAATACTGCTGTGCTAGCATCCATCTCGCTTCGCCTCGTTCCGAGTCAAATGACTCGTCCTAAGACCTCTGTTCTTGAAGATTGCTGGTAGCTAGACTTTCAAGTTCTGATGGGTGCCGGTATCTCTTCCGTTACGGCAAATTCGATAGTAACGGTTGTCCCTGAGCGATTCGCGTTATTCTCCACACGAATTGTGGCGCGGTGCGCGTCGGCAATGCCCCTGCAAATTGCAAGTCCGAGACCGGAACCTCGAGGTTTGGTGGTGACGAAGGGATTGAAAACCTTTCCTATCATTTCCTCTGGGATGCCTGTCCCGGTATCGCTGACCTGGACCAGAAGGGAGGGGGAGTCCACGCTCTCCCCGCGGGCGAGTCGGATCGTTAGTTGCCCGCCAGGCTCCATAGCTTCCAAAGCATTCATGAAGAGGTTCAAGAAGAGCTGCTTTAGCTGTGCCGGATCGCCGGCCACCGGGAGAATGGTTCGCTCATAAAGACGTCGGACTCTGACTCGCTTTTGTTCCAGTTGACCCCGCAGAAGAACAAG
>DATDRI010000279.1:0-2923 GCA_035291825.1 Vicinamibacteria bacterium
TGCGGCCGAGCTCGCCGTCCGCTCCCGGGTAGCGGACGTTCCAGGTGAACTGCTCGCCGGTCACTTCCACTAGAAGCGCATCGGCCGGTGGCGCTTGGCCATAGAGCTGGCCCCAGACCGGCAGCCCGATCGCGAGAACGCCTCCCTCCGCGATCAGGGTCATGACGATCGCCGGCGCGATGGACCAAACCCGCTGTGCTCGCAGGCTGGGCACCTCGGAGCTCGCTCTGTCTCGCCGGCTTGCGCGTAGAACGAAGTATCCCAAGACGATATGCCCCAAGAGAATCAAGGCCCCGGTACAAATCAAAAGATAGAGCATCATCCGGTCGATGCCCGCTCCGTGCTGAGAGGCCAGAGGTGGGAGCCAGTCCCGGGCGCCGAGAACGATGACCGCCGCCCCCAGAAGCC
Source organism: Vicinamibacteria bacterium (assembly GCA_035291825.1). Classification (GTDB taxonomy): domain Bacteria; phylum Acidobacteriota; class Vicinamibacteria; order Marinacidobacterales; family DATDRI01; genus DATDRI01. The sequence continues at coordinate 409 of DATDRI010000279.1, forward strand.
ACAGCACGATCGCCAACGACACCCCCGCCACCCGTGGGCCGGACTTCATCTCGACTTGCGAGCTCACGCCTTCCACCTCCGTCATATGACTATCACACAAAACGGGCCAACTAGCGCAACTTCAGTGCCGGACCGGCACGTCACCGAAAAACCTCAGGTAGGTGTCGTGTGTGGAGATTGTTGCGAGAGGCGGGCGGCAAGCAATGGCAAGCCTGGAAAGAACGAGAATTGCGAATTTTGCCCCAATCCCGCGGCATAGCACCCGAAAGCGATGGGCTGCTCGGGGAGCTCTGCCAGAAGTCCCGGTGATAGACTCGACGACATGAGGTCGAGCAACGAAGAAATCGCCGAGCTCCTCGACGAGGTCGCGGAGCTGCTCTCGGCCCAGGAAGCCAATCCATTCCGAATCATGGCCTACCGACGGGCGGCGGAAACGATCCGCGGCTTGGATCATCGTGCTTCCGATATCCTGGAAAGCGGTGGGATCGAGGCGCTGACCGAGCTGCCTTTCATCGGGGAAAGCCTGGCCCGTTGCGTGGCCGAGATCGTGGAGACCGGCGATCTGGCTTTACTACGACGGTTGAGGGGTCAGGCGGATCCAGAAACTCTTTTCTCTACCGTGCCCGGGATCGGCAAGACTCTGGCGAAGACCATCCACGACCGCCTCGGAATCGAAACGCTCGAGGAGCTCGAGACCGCCGCACACGATGGGAGGCTTTCGGCGCTCCCCGGCTTCGGGCCAAGACGTTTGCGAGGGGTGGCGGAGGCACTCTCCGGGCGGCTGGGACGAAGGTCGAGAGCTCACGCCCCAAGAACCGAACCCACGGTCAGCGAGCTACTCGACGTCGACCGAGAGTACCGCGAAAGGGCGCAGGTGGGTGACCTCCGTAGGATCGCTCCCAAGCGGTTCAACCCGGAAGGGCGAGCCTGGCTCCCCATCCTCCACACCGAGCGCGGCGGCCGACATTACACCGCCCTCTTTTCCAACACCGCCCGCGCCCACGAGCTCGGAAAGACCGAGGACTGGGTGGTCGTCTTCCAAGACGACGGTCGGGCCGAACGGCAGGCAACGGTGGTAACCGAGACCCAGGGCCCGCTCGCCGGGCGGCGCGTCGTTCGCGGGCGAGAACGCGAGTGTCTCGAGGGCTACCGGTCGGAGGAATTGACTCCCGCCTCCGAGTGATCTTCCTCGGACGACAGCTCGAGCACGAAGGCGGCACCCCGGGGCGATCCGCTTTCCACTCTGAAATCCATGGCCAGTGCCTCTGCGGCCATCTTGCAAAAGGAAAGTCCCAGTCCGGAATCGGAGCCCCAGGCGGAGCCTCGAAGGGAAAAGCTAGCGAAGGGCTCGAACATGCGAGCCTGCACTTCGGGCGGTATGCCCGGACCGTCGTCGCGAACGGACACGGTGGGGGGAGGCCCCGCCGATACGCGCACCTCAACCTGAGTCCCCTGGGGAGTATGCCGCAGAGCGTTACGGATGAGGTTGTAGAGCATTCGACGCAACAAGCTCTGGTCGGTGCGCACTCTCACTGGCTGCTCTCCCACGTCCACCACGATGCGACGTCCTCCCTGCTCGGCGACCAGGGTGAAGGCCTCAGCAGCCCCGCCCGCCACGCGAGCGAGGTCCACGTTTTCGTAATAAAGCTCGAGATTCCCTTCCTCGGCGCGACTGAGCTGCAAGACATTCATGATCAGCTGGGAAATATCGTCGCAACGGGCCAGAGCCTCCCGCAAGGCCTTTCTCTCGCTGGTTGAGATCCCTTCTCTCTTCCCTTCCAAGACTTGTAAGAAAGCCATGATACCGGCCAGGGGGTTCTGGAGGTCATGAACGATCATGTCCGTCAGCCTCCGCTTGGCGACACTGAGCTGCTTGAGCTTCTCATTCGCCTGGGCGAGAGCCGTCGCATCCTCGGCCAAGCGCTCGTTGGAAGAGAGAGTATAAGCGTCGATGGCAAGGCTCATATCCAGAAAAACGACTTTGCTGATCGCCTCCGAGATCCGCAGGAAGCGCTGGCGATCCTCCCGGAAGGCGCTGCCCAGCACTTCGTTCACGATGTGAAGGTATTTCTTGTAGGCCCCGAGGTACCACTCGGGCGAAAGCCCGATACGCTGGTGGGCGAGTCCGACGCGCAGACGATTCTCGAAGTAAGCCAGATCGTATCGGCCCTCGGTGAGCTCCAGAAAATATTGAGACTGAAGCTTCCTCAGGCGTTCCATGAGCCCGGGCGACGAAAGGATCCTGCGAGTGTGTTCGTGAGAGAGGAGGTATTCGTAGAAGCGTTCCACCATCTGCTCCGCGTGTTGGATCAGATGAGGGTGGGCTTCGCGAAGCAGCCGTTCGTCTTCCTCGCCGATCTCGAGGTAATCCTTGCGCCTTCGGACCTCCTCCTCCGTAAGCACAAACGTACCTATGCGGAAGACTCCGCCGCTGGCCATGCCTAGACTCTAGGCGAGGAGCCGCTCGAGATCAAAGCGCTCTGTCGGCTCATTTCGACCAGGCATTTGGATCCAA
>DATDRI010000280.1:0-3006 GCA_035291825.1 Vicinamibacteria bacterium
TCAGAATGTCGTCCGCCGTCACCTTCTCGATATTGGCCCGGTACTTCTCCAAAAAATCTCGCGGATAGCCATAGTAGTCGTACGTCATCAGCCGCCGTACGATCTCTCCGGTGGAGTCGAAGTTGAAGACGAAGGAGTTCAGGATGCCGTCCTTGGCGAGTCGCAGCTCCTCTTGGCTCACCGGCTCCTCGGTGATGCGCCGAATCTCCTTGAGGATCGCAGTCGTCGCCTGCAGAGTGGTTTCGGACCTGGTGTTACATACCACCAGGAAGGAGCCGGGATGATCCCATTCCGCACTCCAGGAGGCTCGCACGCGGTAGGCGAGTCCTTGCTCGGAGCGAATGAGCTTGAAGAGGCGAGACGAGAAACCGCCACCCAGTATCTCGGCCATCAACGCCATGGAGAAGTAGTCCGGGTCGTCGAGGCGACCGCCCAAGTGGCCGATGCGGAGATTGGTCTGATTGACGTCGTCTTTGGGGATGAAGTTGACCGAGGGCTTCCAGTCACTCGTTACCGGAGGTGGGGGGGATAGCTCGACTTCCTTGCTCTCCCAGGAGCCGAAGAGTCTTTCCACCAGGGCGCGAACCGCCCCGCTATCGAAGTCTCCCCACAGGCCAAGGCTCACCTGAGGGGGATGGAAGTAGCTCTGGTGGAAGGCGACGATGTCGTCGCGGGTGATGCGATCGAGGGTGGCGTACTCGATGGTCCGGGCATAGGGGCTGTCCTTGCCGTAGAGCAGCTTGAAGAACTCCCGGTTGGCGATGTCCGCCACGTCGTCGTTCCGGCGCGCGATGCCGCTTCGCATTCCGACCTTGGCGAGCTCGATCTTGTCGTCGGGGAAGGCGGGGTTCTGGAGAAGGTCGGCCAGGATCTCGAGCGCCATGGGGAAGTCTTCCCTGAGGGCGAAGAGGGATGCGCTTCCCGCGTCCTCACCGATGCCGGTCTCCACCGAGGCGCCCACGTTCTCCAGCATGTGGTTGATCTCGTCTCCGCTGCGGGTGGTGGTCCCTCCGGTTCGCATGGTTAGGCCGACGATACTGGCGAGCCCCAGGCGATCGGGAGGGTCGTAACGCTCCCCGGTACGTATGAAGGCAAAGCCCTGAACCTTGGGGAGGGTGTGATCCTCGAGGAGATAGAGTACCAGCCCGTTCCCAAGCTCGGTTCGTGCCACATCGGGTACGGCGATGTCGCGTAGAGGGGGATAGGTCAGCTCTTGGTATGACCTCTGGGCGAGGGCGGGCGAAGCGAAACTGACAAAGAGCGCCGCCACTGCCATTCTACCTGCCTGACGGAGGCGTGCCCTCTCGCTCATGGGGTCCTCCTACCGGCCGACCGGCCGTCCAAGGTGTCGGTCAGCAAATAGCCCACCGTTCGGTTTCTCTCCGTGAAGTAGGTGTTGGCGACTCGCTGTATGTCTTCCCGCGTGACCCGATCGATGTCATCCAGCGTGCGGAATCGATTCCGCCAGTCCCCGGTCAGGACCTGGAAGGCGGCGAGCTGAGAGGCCAGGCCCGAGTTCGAGTCGAGCTGAGAAACGAGACGGGCGCGGGCCCGGCTCTTGACACGATGGAGCTCTTCGTCGGTGATGAGCTCGGTCTGTAGACGCTCGATCTCGGCGAGAAGCGCTTCCTCGTTCTCCTCGTTGGTATGGCCGGGAGTCGGATAAGCGAGAAACAGGAACAGGTTGGGATACTTCTCGCCGGGAAAGCCCGAGAACCCGCCCGCCGCAACGGCAATTTTCTTGTCTTCTACCAGGCTGCGATACATCCGCGAGGTGCGTCCCCCAGAGAGAATGTCCTGAACGGCATCGAAGACCGCATCGTCGGCGTGGGTCACGCTCGGCTTGTGGTAGCCCATGATGATCAGGGGTTGGGCCTCCGTGTACACGGTGGTACGCCGCTCTCCTTCCTGAGGCGGTTCCTCGGTCCAAAGCTCTTGGGGCGGGGGACCATGGGGGATCCGACCAAAGTAAAGCTCGGCGAGTCGAATGGCTTCCTGCGGATCGACGTCGCCGACGATGAAGGCGGTGAGGTTCGGCGGCGTGTAGAATTGGCTGAAGAACTCCTCGGCCGCGGGGCGCGTCAGGTTCTGCAGATCCGAGTACCAGCCGATGGTCTCCCGGCTGTAGGGATGCGCCTGATAGGCAACGGATAGAAAGTCCTCGAGGAGATTTCCGACCGGCTGGCTCTCGACGCGCATGCGTCGCTCCTCGATGACCACGTCCCTCTCCTTGTAGAACTCGCGCAGCACCGGGTTGAGGAAACGATCGGACTCCAGCGAGAACCAGAGCTCGAGCTTGTTCGAGGGGAGACTATAAAAATATCGCGTGGCGTCCATCGAGGTGCTGGCATTGAGACCCACCGCTCCCGCCTGTTCGAGGATCTGGCTGAACTGATCCCTGACGACGTATTGGTCCGCTTCTTCTTGGGCTCGTTTCAGGGCCTCCTCCAGCTCCCGGATCCGTTCCGGGTCGGCGCGCTCCCGCTTACGGCGCTCCTCACGGAGCGCCGCCACCACTTCGTCCACCTTCTCCATCGCCTTCTTCTCTTCGGTGTAGTTGGTGGTGCCGATTTCCTTGGTGCCCTTGAAAGCCATGTGCTCGAACATGTGAGCCATGCCGCTCTCGCCGTTCTCTTCGTCCACCGAGCCGACGTCGGCGTAAAGATGGAAAGAGACCACCGGAACCGCATGCCTCTCCACGATGAAGAACCTCATCCCATTCCCGAGCGTGTGCTGGGTGACGCCCTTCTCGAACTCCTCCAAGGTCTGCGCTGCCAGCGGGGACAGCGCCAGCATCGACGCGGTGAGTAGGGTGGCAATCGGCGTGGTTTTCATGACGGTAAACTTTCCTCCGTTCGAGATACGGTAGCGTCCGATCTCAGGCCGGCGCACCGGCGCTCGCCTCCAGGCGAGGCCACAGGGGATCTCCTTTTTGGGTGGTGAGCTTGCCGGCGCTTCCCCAGGTGGCGTCGACGTCGAGCCGCAGCTCGCGCGCTGGCTTCGTCG
>DATDRI010000281.1:0-4819 GCA_035291825.1 Vicinamibacteria bacterium
GTCTGCTCCTCTTCTTCCTTAAGAATCTTCCGACTGTATTCCAAACCACCGCTCGAGATATAGGCCCCGATTCTCCCGAGCTCGTCGCAATCGAGCCACACGCCGTCGCTGCGGCACTCGTCGATGATGACACCACTCGCCCGCATGAAGTTTCGGCGGTTCATCTGTTGCCCGCAGACCGGACACTGCAGGTACATCACCTGGGTCTGGCTCTTGTCCAGTTCCCCACGAACCGGCTTCGTGCCCACCTTTTCTCTCCGGTACTCCTCTTTCTCTCGCTGGGCCTGCTGGCGAACGATCCCATCGAGGGTTTTTGCTTCCACCCACAGGCCGGAACAAGACGGGCACTCGTCCACCATGAAATGGCCGACCTTGCGATTCACCAGCTTGGGCGTGCGGCAACGGGGACAGGCGAGCTTGCCGGTCTTCGCGTCGAGCCGCCCGGGGTTGAGGGGCTCTCCGCAGCTAGCGCAGAACTCACTTTCCTTCGGCGTGCGCTGGAGACAAAGGGGACAAACGAGCGTAAGCTCCGCCGAGTCCCTCACCGGAACGGCTCCGCAGTATTGACAAGGAGTTTGTCCCGGGGAGCGCGAAGCTCCGCACATCTGACAGTGGTGCACCTCCGGCGTGTAGGATTGCAGACGTGGCACTTCCATCACGAAGTTGCAGACACATCGCAACTTCTCGCCGACTCGGTAGCGGGTCACATCCCACTGCCGCTTGCACTCCTGGCACGCGATGAGCTTCATCCGAGTTTTCTTGGAGGAAGGAGACCTCTCAAATGGTAGCAGAGCCTTCCTTGGTTGGAAAACCGGCGCGCTCTCACTCCCCTTCGTCTGCCTCGCGCCAGCTCTCCCAGCCCTCCCGGAGTAGGAGGGGCACCAGCACCAGAGCGGCGAGCGGATCCGCCCAATCCCAACCCAAGACGGCGTTCAGGGTGAGCCCCGCCAAAGTAGTGAAAGACAGCCAGGCGCAGGCGATGGTCTCATAAGCGTCGGCCCGCAGAGCCGTGCTCCCCAGTTCGCGGGCGGTCTTCAGCTTCATCCACGCCAGGAAAGGCATCACCGCCAGGGAGACCGACGTCAGGACGATACCCACGATGCTTTCTTGGGCGGGCTCGCCGAATCCGAGCAAACGGCGCACCGCTTCGAGGACGATGTAGGCGGACAGAGCAAACAGCAAACCGCCGGCGACTCGCGAGGCCACTCGCTCCAAGTGTTCGGCCTTGGACAGGGAGCGCCCGCGAAGCTCTTGGCGAAGCCTCCAACCGACCACCACCCCACTCGCCGTCTCGATCCACGAGTCCACGCCGAACCCGGTCAGCGCCACCGAGCCGGCCAGAATGCCCGCCGTAACGGCAATGACGCCTTCCAACACGTTCCAGGCGATGGTAAAGATCTCCAGCCGCCAGCCCTTCTCAAGGAGCTTCTTTCGCGAATTCTGATCGGAAGCCGACGTTAGCCGCTCCCGAGCGTCCCGGTCCGTAGCCACTCGCGGAGACACTCCCGGTCGTAAAAACGATAGCGAACCACGAGAAAAATGGTGACGATGAGCCCAATGACCTCGGTGGTGACGTTGTAGGGGTTCAGAACACTGTAGACCCAATTCTCAAACGGAAGGTCCCGATAGCCGAAGTAGCCGGTGAAAGGCCACAAAGCGACCCAGGGTCGTGTCCACATGAGGTCGCAAAGCTGATGCGTCCAGAGTGCGAGCGCATAGATGAGAGGCTTGCGCCACGCGATCAGCACGAGAGTGATGAGCAGATTGACTGAGAGAGAATGAAAATAGACCCGACCGTTGTTGAGCGTCTCACGAAAAATGACGAGCCCCACCGGCTTGTCGATGAGATCCGCCAGGAGAGCGAAAAAGATGACCCAACGCAGGTCCGCCTTCGGCGCCACCCAGCGAGCGGGAAGAGCAGCCGAAGCGACGTGTCCGAACACCAGCATGGGGATGGCCATTTTATGGTCTGGAGAACGGTTGTCAACTTATGAGATATCATAGGACGGGGATCAGAAAATGAAAGAAGTCCTGGCGACCGTCCTGACCCTCGCTTCCCTTCAGGTGGTCCCGCCCACTTTCGTACCAGCGCGTTACCGAAGCGGCTCGCTCCCCGTGCAGCCTCCCCAGGTCGTCGCGGGCGGCCAGGTGCTTCTCGAGGTCAAGGTCGGCAACGACGGCAAAGTCCTCCAAGCGGTGTCGCTGAGATCGACGCCACCTTTCACCGAGCTTCTGCTGGAAGGGGTCCGCCTCTGGCGTTTCGAGCCCGCCGAATACCAAGGCGAGGACGTCGAGTCGGCGGTGTTGCTCGCCGGCCTCTTCCGTCCTCCGACGCTGATGGGCCCGACGGCGGGAGAGCCTCCCCAGGATATCGGCACCGCCACTGACGCGATCCCGGTTCCCTACAGCATCGTCCCACCCGACTTCCCCCCTGGAGCGCTGGCGGATGCGGTGGTCCTGGTCGAGGCGCTGGTGGAAAGAGACGGGACCGTGAAGCAGGCCCACGCGGTGAGGTCGGTACCGGGATTCGACGACGCGGCAGCCAAGGCGGCGGTCCAGTGGAAGTTTCGTCCCGCCCGCCGCGACGGCGTACCGGTTCCCTCCTTCGCCTACATCGTCTTCGGATTCCGCCAGCCAGTGACGCCGCCGAGGCCGAGATGACGTCGGGTTTCGCGCCGTAGCGATTCGGGCTCTACGGCCCAGCCTCTAACGATTGCAGCTCCCTCTGCGCTGCGCCTTCCTGCTCGATGGCCTCGCCTCGGGCTGCTGCCTGTTCAGAACAAGCCAAATAGCTTGACTATGGTTAAGTAAAGCTACTCAGCATTACTTCCCAGAAGTAAAGCGTGCCTCCTACTCGCGTCTTCTCCGATGATGGTCCGTCGTGCATCGCTGCTGACCGGCGACTTCAGGCGATCGTGCTGCCCGGCCATGGGCTTGTTCTCGGCCACCAACGCCGGACAGCTGCGCAGTATGCCTCGTATTGCTGTCCGAAGCGACGTTTCAGGGTTGGCTCCTCGTACCACACAACGAAGGCGTGAAAACCACCCCACAGAACCACCGCGTAAGTGAGCAGTGCGCTTTGGCCAAGGAGAAGAGCCTGCCCTACCACGGTAGAAACGATCGCCACGTACATCGGATTGCGGACGTAGCGATAGCTTCCCGTGATGACAAGGCGTTCCGTCAGCATGTAGGGAGCGGGAGTTCCTCGACCGTAGAGGGCGAACCCAGCGAAGGCCTCGAGTAGTACTGGCACCCCAAGGAGCATGAGAAAACAGCCGAGCCACCGGGATCCGGCAAGTCCGAAGAAAGGAGGCTGCAGCCGCCAGTCAGAGATTAACCACGGAACCAGAATCGCTACGGAACCTGGCGCGACGAGAAGCCACAGAAGCGATCCGACTACAGGGGCCAGCAGAGATCTCATGTCCGGAACTGATCGGCTCCTTACCCGAAAAGAGCGTTGCTGCTCATCCGCTTCATGTCCGCCGAACACCGCGCTAAGCTGCGAGCGGGCCCAACCGCTGAAGTTCCAAAATGCCCGGCCTGATAGGTGTTTAGACGACTTCCGTACTAACGGCCATTACCCTTGTGCTTGGCTATGAGCTCACGCACGGCTGGGAGCAACTCGTTGGGCACTTCGACAAACGTTTCCGTCGAGCTCTCATACGCCGCCTCGTCTTCCGCGACAGCTTCCTCCTCACTTTGCTGCTCATAGTGCGCGATAACGGTGCGAACACGAGCCTCGTCCCACCCAGGCGGGAATTCGCTTTTCTTCATCTTATTTTCCTTCGGCGTCGCCGATAGGCAAGCAGCGGCTTACCCTTCAATTCATACGCAGTGATCACGAAAACACTCTCTGGCTCGGGATCCGGAACGTAGATCACCCGAAGATACCGCCCAGCCGTGGACTGGCCTGTCGCCACTCTTGAACCCTCTCTACCCGGACGGTCCTCACCTGGTGCCTGCAAGACATCCTCCACCTCTTCTTCTAACACTCCGTGATTGTGAATGTGAGGCCGGTCGGTGGCTGGGTCGATATAGAACCGAACCCTCATTAATGCAATTCTACCCCGAGCCAGGCGTTCGCGCGATGATTGCCAAAGTCGGCTAACCAGGCCGTTAAGCTGCGGGCGGCCGCCAACCAACTAGCAGCTGACATACAACTAAGCATCGTACGCGCAGGGTCGTTCGGCTTCAGAAGTCGCAGCTCAGCCACTGCGCCGCGCAGCTCGATACTACCTGCGATGTCAGCGACCAGTTCCTTGCTCACCTGAACATAGAGATTCTCCAGGAGCAGCGCCAACTGAGAGTATGCCTTCCGAAACTGTTGTGCGTCGCTGTACTGGCCTCTGTTCTTCCAGTACGCGCTGACATAGTCGTTGCCCGCTAGAAACTCTGCCGCGGTCGGAGCGAGCGGTTCAGGAATATCATCGTGGGCACCAAGCCAATCCGCCTGACGCTTCACGAGTCCTTGCAGCTCGTCGTACGTCGTCGTGCTCACCCTAAAACACGTGACCAAGCTGTCGCCCGAGGTCGAGTAACTCCTTGGCCGAGGCCTTGAGCTGATCGCCCTGGAGGCCCAAGAGGCGAAAGACGAAATTCGTATCTAGGAAGAGCACTTTAGAGGCGGCGACTTCCGAGAAGATCGCGGATGCAGTCGAGTCAGCCTGCAGCACCTGCACGAGAGCTGCGCGATGAAGCAGTGCGGCGATGTACTCTGATCTGTCAGGTCCGGCTTCACGAACGAAGGCCGGAAGTGCCTGCAACCGGAGTCCTTGAAGTCGATCTTCGCGCCTAGGTAACGCTGCAAACAGCTCCTTTT
>DATDRI010000282.1:0-3622 GCA_035291825.1 Vicinamibacteria bacterium
TGGCTGGGGTCAGGGAAGTCGGTGCGACCTGTGGCGGTTGTCACGACGTTTTCCGCAAGCCGAATGAGTGATCTTAGGCTACGTCGGGTAAACTTCTTGCGCGGCGCTCTCGTCGCATCCCTCCTCGCCCTGCCGGTTTCCTCCCTGGCGCAGCAGGAAAGCATCGGAGGGTCGTCCCAGCCCTCGGCGATCGAGCGGGGTGAATACATCTTCCGGGCAACTGGGGGGTGTGGCTGCCATACCGACTACGCCAACGGTGGCGCTCTCCTAGCTGGGGGACGCGCCATCGAGACGCCCTTCGGCACCATCTACGGGACGAACATCACTCCCGATCCCGAGACCGGCATCGGAAACTGGAGCGACGAGGATTTCCTCCGAGCCATGACGGAGGGCCTCGGCCCCGACGGAACGATCTTCTACCCGGTCTTTCCCTACACCGCCTTCACGAAAATGACCCGGCAGGATGTCCTCGATCTCAAGGCCTACCTTTTCTCGGTTCCAGCGGTGAAACAGGAGAACAAACCTCCCGAGCTCGGGTTTCCCTTCAACATCCGGTCCGGCCTGCACGCCTGGCGATTGCTCAACTTCGATTCCGGCACCTTTGAGCCGGACGGCGACCAATCGGAGGAATGGAATCGCGGGGTCTACCTCTCGATGGCGCTCGCCCACTGCGGCGAGTGTCACACGCCGCGCGGCACGACCGGGGCGCTGGACGAGGAAATGCCCTACGCGGGCTCGCGGGAGGGGCCGGAGAGCGAGCTCGCTCCCAACATAACGCCCGACCAGGAGACCGGCATCGGCGGCTGGAGCCTTGCCGACATCGTCTGGTTCCTGCAAACCGGCTTCAAACCGGAGGGTGACGATGCCCAGGGTCTCATGGGCGAGGTCATCGAGCATGGATACATGCACCTCGTGGAGTCGGACCTCCAGGCCATTGCGGCCTACTTGAAGTCTCTCACCCCTATTCGGAACGTGGTCGAGCCGTCTGCGCAATAACCGTGCGCTCCGCCTTCTAGAAGAAGAGCTCCCTGCTCTTCACCGGCTCTGAGGATCGGGGAGGCCCGCCGGCCGGGAATTCGTCCTTATCTCATATTGGCGCACGGCTCCGTCCCCGCCCTAGTGAAATGATGACTTGACATCATATTGATTGATGCTATGATGTCTCCATGAGAACGACGGTGCGTATTGACGATGACCTTCTCCTAGAGCTCAAGGAAAGCTCCCAGCAAGAGAGTCTTTCTTTGACCGCGTTAGTGAATCGCCTCCTGCGTCGGGGGTTACAGGCCTCTCGGGACGACCAACGGCCGACTCGTCGATATCGGGAGCGAGCCCTGTCCATGGGAAGATCTACCATCGACCTCGACAGGGCTCTGGCAGTGGCCTCGGCGCTCGAAGACGAGGAGCTTCTGAGGAAACTGTCGTTGCGCAAATGATGAAGATAGTCGACCTCAACGTCCTGCTCTACGCGATCAACAAGGACTCCGTCCATCACAGCCAGGTCCACGAATGGTGGGAGAGTGCGGTCAACGGTGACGAGCCCGTTGGGCTTCCGTGGATCGTGCTGCTGGGCTTCCTGAGACTGTCGACCAACCCCCGCGTTTTTTCGGAGCCTCTGGCAACCGAGCAGGCGCTCGAGAGAGTCGACGCGTGGTTGTCACATCCGAACATCAAGCTCGTTCTGGAAAGACAGGAACACTGGAACACTCTGAAGCGGCTGCTTGGTGTCACCGGCGCGGCAGGGAACCTGACCACAGATGCACATCTTTCCGCACTCGCAATCTCTTATGGCGCCTCTTTGGTCTCGTGCGATTCGGACTTCGCGCGTTTCAGAGAGCTGAGATACGAGAATCCCTTGAGCTAGCGCGCCCGGCGAGCAAAGCCAAGAATCCCGGAAGAAACGCTATCGTCCAGCTCAGAAAGTTGCGGACATAGTTCGGCCCCCCTGGCTCTCGGTCTAACCAAATATCGGAAATCGCGTAGAAGACGAGGCCGGAAGCAACCGCAGCAAGCGTCCCTCGTAGTAGGGAATTCTTGATTCCCGCTGTGCCCGCCTCCAACAAGGCGAAGCCGATCCATAGCGCCATCCAAAGCGGAAACATGGCGGCCATTCCGGCGAAGCGCGCGAGTCCATAGAAACCGGCTGCGGCGCCGCAGCCGATCGCCGCGCCACCGAGCGTGCTCTGGAGAAACCGCTTGCGAAGGAGCCCGAGATACGAGCCGAGGACGGAGCAGAGCAGCGTCCCGTGGACTAGCCCATAGATCGGGCGATGCTCCACACTGAAGCGCGTCCAGATGAAGTCTCCGAGCGTGCTGACACCGGCCAGGAGTAGGGCTCCGAGGATCGAGGGAACGAGGCCTGTTATTGCGAGGTGAGTATTACGAATCTTCACCGTGTGCAGCGTTTGTCAAACGTTTTCAAAGATTATGTAAAATTCATGCTACCAACCGACACACCTTCACGGAAGACTCGACGTGCGCGGGCCCTCCCAGATCCCGTGCCGTGAAAGAAACGCCCGTATCTTGGTGAAGGTCGCGACCATCTCCTGGCGCGTGAAGCCTCCGTGCCTTCCGCCCGGGATGGTCACCAGCTCGTTGGGAACCCCCGCTTGGTCGAGCGCCTCTTTGAGCCGCGTCGCATGGCTGTAGGGTACGGTCGGATCGGCGTCGCCGTGGATGGTCAAGACGGGCGGAAGCTTTGGGCGCACGTAGGCGAGCGGTGACACGCGGCGGGCCACCGCTTCTCGGTCCATCATTGCGCCAAACCAGGCCACCGCGTAGCTCCGCTCATTTTCACCCTCGAGGAGATCGGCCACGTCGGTGATGCCGTACCAGTTGATGATGGCCGCCACCTTCAGCTCCTCTTCGCCGGGACATTGGCGATCCAGACCGGCCGAGGCGGGGAGCATCCCGGTGGTGAGAGATAAATGCCCGCCCGCGGAGTTGCCGGTCACGACCAATCGTGAGACGTCGAATTTGTACTCCTCCGCATTCTGAATGACCCAGCGGAGTGCACAGCGGCAATCCTCCACCGCCGCCGGTGCCAGGGAGACTTCACCCAGCCGGTACTCGACGTTGACCACCGCCCATCCCATCTCCAGATAAGGTAGGAGGCGCAGGACGTTCGATTCCTTGTTTCCCCGTACCCAACCGCCGCCGTGGATGTAGAGCAGCGTCGGCAACGGGCCGGCTGCTTCGATCGGAGTGTACACATCCAGCTTGGCGTCCCAGTTGTTGGCTCTGAGGTACGTGACGTTGGGCACCACGCGGTGCTCGCCGGCGAGATAGGCGGCCCACTCGGCGGCGTCGGAGAGCTGCGCCTGGGACGTGGCTGGCGAGCTCAGAAGGATGACGGTCGTTAATGCGATCGCTACTCGATGGATTCGCTTGCAACGATTCATGGTTCACCTCGCATGCCTACCTCGAAGGGGTGCTAAGTGTAGAGTCGATGAGGATCTGGGGCTCGCTAGCTGAGCTCCGTCCACTTTCAGACAGGCCAGACCAACCCTCGCGAGAGAGTCTCCTGGAAGCCGGATGGAGCCAGGGGCTCGCTGAAGAGGAACCCCTGCATCAGGTTGCAGTTCAACGCCTTCAGGAAGTGAACCTGGTCGGCGGTTTCGACGCC
>DATDRI010000283.1:0-5518 GCA_035291825.1 Vicinamibacteria bacterium
GGAGGGAGAGCTCAGCAGAACAACCGCTCCGCTCAGCAGGAAAAAGAGTCCGAAGCCGACAACGGCGCTGAACCAGATACTCTTGAACCATCCGTGCTCGGCCGTTCGGTCCCGATCGTCGCTTTCGCTCATCTTTCCACCTGGAAGACCCGTGTCAGTGTTGGTACTTCAACGGAAACTTCTCATGCGTCCCTTTGTCCTTGTTGGCCTCGAACTCGAACACGTAGTCCTCCCCGACGAACGGACTCTTGTTGTTGTGGCATAACTTGGTGCAGGTCTCTGCGGTGATTTCCCCTACCATCCCGACCGCCACGATCTCTTCCTTCTTGTACTCCTGGTTCTTGAGGCTCATGTACTGATCCCGGATATAGGTTCCACCTGGACCGTGGCACATTTCACATCCAACGCCGGCGTGGTTTGGCGTTTTCTCGATGTCGACGAAACCACCCTTCTGTCCATAGCCCACCGTGTGACAGGGAAGACACTCGGCGTCCTTGGTATAGTCCTTATCGGGATCGAGACCGGCTGCCACTTTCTGTTCTTTGCGCACTCCCGGCTTCAGCAAGTCGAAGGCCTTCGCCATGTTCGTCTCCGCCCACGACCGATGTTCCTTGAGATGGCATTTCCTGCACTGCTGGGAGCCCACGTAGGCGTGCTCCTGTGCCCGGGAGACAGAAGGTGCAAGGAAAAACCCAGGTAGGAGCAAGAGCAGACTGGCCCGTCGTTTGATTCTCTTCATGAAGACACTCCTTTCGTCGTGTTCGAACTCAAAACCACCGTCAATCTTGTCGATTCATCGTCATCGTTCCGTCCACGGTTCCGCCTCGGGCTCCCCACCAGGAGCCTTCCTCTGGACCCTCGGGCGGCGACGGAGGAGCTGCATGTGACGACTTAGTGCAAACGCTCCAAGAGAGGCAAGAGATGTGCCAACCACTACATCAGGCATCCTCTATTAGCCAAGCGGCATCCAGAAAGCGCTCCAATCCGGGCCTTAGGGCGATTGGCCTAGTCGCAGGCGAACTCTTGGAACGAATCGAATGTGCGCCAAAGGCCGCGGACCGCGAGGGCATTGCGCCAAAATCAGCACACCTCCCTCCTTGTCACTGCCCGGCTGCGGATGATCTATACGGCGTCGAGGTGCTGGGACTCGCTCAGATTTCGCTCCCTACTGCTGCGGCGCGTGGGTCGATAGGTACCGAACTAGATCCGCCAGGGTAGCCAACCGCGAATAGTCCTTTTCCGGGATCTCGACTCCCAGCTCTTCATTGAGTGCGATGAGCACGTTGAGATAATCGAAGGAATCGATGTCCAGTGCCTCCCGGATGTTCTCGTCGGAAGAGAGCTCTTCCAGATTGGCCTCCGGTGCGACGCGGCCGAGGGCCTTGGCGATGGCCTGTCGAATATCCCTCTCGGTCATAGCGATGCCGGCTCCTGAAGGTGCCGCTTGAGCGCCTCCAGAAACTGGGCCCCTTGTCGCCCGTCGGTGGCACGGTGGTCCGCGGCAAGGGTTGCGGTGACCACCGGCCGAACGCCCACCGCACCGTTCTCTGCCCATGGGCGGTCGGTAATCTTGCCGAAACCCACCAGAGCCAGCTGAGGTGGATTGATGACCCCATAAACGGCCTCCACTCCGAGATCTCCCAGATTCGTCACGGTGATCGTGGCATCGGTCATCTCCGAGCTCCTGAGCCGGCCCGCCCTGGTGCGCTCGATGAGACCCCTCATGGCCTCCATGAGCTCGTCCAGGCTCTTGCGGTCGGCATGATGGATGGCCGGCGCGATCAGCCCTCCCTCCCGCAGGGAAACGGCGAACCCGATGTGGATGGACTCCTGCGGCTGGTGGCGATCCTCGCTCCAGTATCCATTGAGCTCCGGCACGGCACCGAGAGCCTTGGCGACTGCCTTGACCATCAAGATTGCGGGCAGGAGTCTCTCCTTGATGGACCGCTTCTCGTTCTCCGTTTCCAGCCAGGAGAGCGTTGCGCTGAGATCGATCGAAGTCGCCAAGTAGTAGTGAGGAATCTCCCGATTCGACCTGGCCATGGCGGCGGCGATGGAACGGCGCATCCCCGTCCGATCGGTGGCCCGCTCGGAGACCTCTCGCAGGGCTCCCTTCGTTTCGGCGGCGCGCTCCACGTCGGCTCGCTGCACCGCGCCCCCCGGCCCGGTTCCTCTGACCGTGTCGATATCGACGCCCAAATCGGAGGCCAGCTTTCGCGCCGCGGGCGAGATCCTAGGTCGACGATCCGCCGCGGGCCGGGGCGGAGGCTGCAGTTCGGTAGGAGGGCCCATCTCTGAGAGCGCACGTTGTGGCGCGGCAGGCCCTGCCGACTCTGCAGGGACCGAAACCTGTTCCCCGTCCGATCGGATGACGGCGAGCGGCGTCCCCACCGGGACCTTACTTCCCGGCTCCACCAGGATCTGCTCGACGACTCCGTCTTCGAACACCTCGATCTCGATGTCGCCCTTATCGGTGGCCACCTCGGCGATAATGTCGCCACGCTTCACGCGATCGCCTGGTTGGACCTTCCACAGAAGCAAAGTGCCCGCTTCCATGTCGGCGCCCAAGCTGGGCATCCGAAACTCACCCATGAGTCCGCACCACGTTCCTGACGGTCGAGACGATCCTCTCCACGTTCGGCAAAGCGGCCTGCTCCAGATGGCTCGCATAGGGCATGGGCACCTCGGCGCTGCAGATGCGCTCGACGGGACCGTCCAGCTCGTAGAAGGCCTTTTCCATGAGACGGGCGCTGATTTCAGCGGAGATACTGCCGCTCCGCCAGCCTTCGTCCACGATGACCGCCCGATGCGTCCTGGTCACCGAGCCAATGAAGGTCTCGTCATCGAGCGGACGCAACGTCCGCAGATCGATGACCTCTGCTTCGATTCCCTCCTCGGCCAGCGCGGCGGCGGCGTCCAACGACTTGAACAGACTGGCACCGTAGGTGAGAAGGCTCACGTCACGTCCCGCCCGATGCACTCGGGCGCGTTCGATATCGACGGCCCCCGCCTCAGGAGCCAGTTGGCCCTTTCGGTTGTAGAGAGTCGAGTTCTCGAAGATGAGGACCGGATCGGGATCCGCAAGCGCCGTCGCCAGCATGCCCCGAGCGTCCTCGATCGTTGCCGGCGTCACGATCTTGATGCCCGGAATGTGCGCATACCAGCCTTCCAGACTATGGGAATGCTGGGCGGCGAGCTGCTTGCCGCCACCGGTTGCCATGCGGATGACGAGCGGAACGTGAAATTGGCCGCCCGACATGTGCAAGTAGGTGGCGGCGTTATTGACGATTTGATCGAGTGCCAGAAGGCTGAAATTGACAGTCATGATCTCGACAATGGGGCGCATACCTCCGAGAGCGGCACCGATTCCGGCTCCCACGAACGCCGCTTCCGATAAGGGCGTGTCGCGAATCCGCTCCGGCCCGAACTCTTCCAGCAGCCCCTTGCTGACCGCGAAGCAACCCCCATAACGGCCGACGTCCTCGCCCATCAGGAAGACCCGATCGTCTTTCTGCAGAGCCTCCCGGATGGCTTCTCGCATCGCCTCCCGGTAAGTGACCTCCATCTCCGGCGCTCCCCCTTCACTCTCTGCGGTCGGAGTAGACGAAACGCTCGAGCTGGTCACTGGGCTCCCAGGTACCCGCCTCGGCAAAAGCGACCGCCTCGGTGACCTCGGCTCCCACGGAAGTCTCAATCCCCTGAAGACCCTTGTCATCCAACAGTTCTTCGTCCTCCAGGCGACCCGCGAAAGTCACTATGGGATCACGCTTCTTCCACTCCTCGACCTCCTCTTTCTTTCGATACAGCTCGGGATCGAACATGGAGTGAGCGCGAAAACGATAGGTACGGAGCTCGAGGAGGAAAGGCCCATTCCCGGCCCGAACCATCGCCACCGCCTTCTTCGCCGCTGCCTCGACGGCCAAGACGTCCATGCCGTCCACCGCCTCAGCACGTACGTCGTAGCCGGCCGCCTTGCGCGTCATGTCGGTCACCGTTTCCGATAGGGCGAGTGCCGTCCCCATGGCGTAGAGGTTGTTCTCACAGGCGAACAAGACCGGCAGATTCCATAGCTGAGCGAGATTCATGGATTCGTGGAACTCCCCCTCTGCGACCGCTCCCTCGCCGAAGAAGCAGCAAGCCACCGCGTTCGTTCCCCGCATCTTTTCCGCCAGGGCAAGCCCCACCGCCAGGGGGAGACCGCCCCCCACGATGGCGTTTCCGCCGTAGAAGCGGGTCTTGGCATCGAAAATGTGCATCGAGCCCCCGCGGCCTCGACTGCAACCCTCCTGCTTGCCGTACATCTCCGCCATGATCGGTCCCGCCGCTATTCCTCGCGCCAGGGCATGACCGTGCTCCCGGTAGGTGGCCACCACCGCGTCCTGCGGCTCAAGAGCCTCGGTCACTCCCACCGCCACGGCTTCCTCGCCGATGTAGAGATGGAGAAAGCCTCGGATCTTCATGGCGCTATAGAGCTCCGCCGACTTCTCCTCGAAACGGCGGATAAGCAACATCGTTCGCAGCAGGTGAAGAGCGTGCTCCCGCCCGACGGGAAGTCTGGTCCCTCGGCTGCTCACCGGCTTCATTCGCTCGTCTCCAGGGTGGAGATATCTCCTTCCGGTAAGCCGAGCTCCCGGGCCTTGAGGAGCCGCCGCATGATTTTCCCGCTTCGGGTCTTGGGCAAGCTCTTTACGAAATCGATCTCCTTGGGAGCGACTGCCGAGCCGAGCCTTCGGCGAGCAAATCCGAGAAGCTCCATGCGAAGCTCGTCGCTGGCTTGGAAGCCCGGCTTGAGTGAAACGAAGGCTTTGACGAGCTCCCCGATGGTGGGATCCGGTTTCCCGATGACACCGGCTTCCGCGACCGCCGGGTGCTCCATCAAGGCACTCTCGACTTCAAACGGACCCACCATGTGTCCCGAGGTCTTGATGATGTCGTCCGCCCGTCCCTGAAACCAGAAGTAGCCGTCCTCGTCGCGTGCCGCCAGGTCCCCGGTGAGATACCAGTCTCCCACGAAGCATTTGCGGTAGCGTTCCTCATCGTGCAGGTAGGCTCGAAACATGGACGGCCAACCCGGCTTGAGGGCCAGCTCACCGCCCACCCCGGGCTGGTCGATGACCTGGACCCGATTCGAATCGACGCGGCGCACGATCGCAGCCTCGATTCCCGGCAAGGGCCGGCCCATCGAGCCAGGCCGGATCTCCATGGCGGGGAAGTTGGCGATCATGATGCCTCCGGTTTCGGTCTGCCACCAGTTGTCATGGATGGGAAGTCCCAGGGCGCGACGACCCCAGTGAACGGCCTCTGGATTGAGTGGCTCACCGACACTGGCAATAAGCCGCAAATGGCTGAGGTCGTATCTCTCCCGCGGTTGAATATCCAAGCGCATCAACATCCGGATGGCGGTGGGGGCCGTGTACCAGACGCTCACCCTCTGCTCTTCCAGGATGCGATACCAGCGTTCCGCGTCGAAGTCGGCTTCGTCGATCACGTTGGTAACGCCATGCACGAGAGGCGCGAT
>DATDRI010000284.1:0-9222 GCA_035291825.1 Vicinamibacteria bacterium
GACGGAGTCCTCCTCGCCCGGGCTCGTGATCGAGCATTCCGCGCTCGAATGCCTTCAACACGATCAGTTCCCGTTGGTCGATTCCGTGGTCCGGCCGGGACCCGATGTCGAGGTCTGCCGGGTGTATTTCCGGTCGGACAAGTATCCCGACTTCTACTACGTGGACGCGAAGATCATACCGGAGACTCCAGAAGATTTCCGTGCCATCCTTCCCAAGCCCTCGCCGGAGACCGAACGCATCATCTATTACGTGGAAGCGGTCGACAACCTCTACCAGATCTCTCAAACCGCGGAGGCCGACCCGGAAGTCACCGACGATGCCTGCCGGCGTGATCCGGAAGCCTACTACCAGGAGGGGACTCCTGAGATCGTGGTCGGCGCAACCAGCGCCGGTGCCGCGGCGGTGCCCCCCGGTTTCCAGGCACTGGGGATTACCGGCTTCATCAGTGCAGCTGGTGTATCCTCGGCGGTCACTGTGGCGGCCGCCGCGGGCGGAGCGGCGGCGGGTGCCGCCGGCCTCAGCACCGGGTTGATCATCGTGGTGTCGGGAGCGGCGGTGGCGACCGGCGGGGCGGTGGTTACCACCGTGACTGGAAACGACGAGAACGAAGCCAGCACGCCTTAGAATCAGACGGTCGGTCCCAGCGGACCGGAGCTTTCCTAGAAGAAGCTTTCCTTGACGACCACCACATCCCCTTCCTGAAGAACGAAGTCGGGCTTCTTGCCGGAAAGGATGTCACCGAGATCCACTTTCAGAAGCGTTTCTTCTCCAGAAGAATCGCGGCGCTTGATCTGAATGCCGCTCTTGGAAGCTCGATCGTCGAGACCGCCAGCCCGCGCCACCGCGTTCAGCACGGAAGCCCCGTCCCCGACCGGAAGCTTGTAGACGCCGGGACTGCGCACCGCACCGAGAATGGAGACGCTGACCGCCGCTTCCGGCGGGACGCTCACGATGTCTCCCGCCCGCAGCCAGATGTTCCAGCGGGGGTCGCCCTGAATGAGGAGCTCGTTGAGCGGCACGGAAAGCCGCGCGCCTCTCCCATCTTCGCTCTGGCGGAAGACGAACAGGAGGTTACCCGCGTCCGAGCTCAAGCCTCCGGCGTCCGCCAGAATCTGAAGCAGGTTGCGTCGCCCCACCAGAGGGTAAGTGGCGGGACTCTTGACCGCACCGAGAAGTGACACGTTCTGGGAGTGAAACTCTTCCACGAAGACGCTGACCTGCGGGTTCTGCACGAAGCGATTGCGAAGACGCTCCGCCACCTGAAACGCAACTTCCTCGGGCGTCAATCCCCTTACCGGGATCGATCCGATCAACGGCAGATCCATGCTGCCGTCCCCCGATACCCGTACCGTGCGGTTGAGCTGATCCAGCTCGAAGACTCGAACCTGCAACACGTCCTCCGGGCCCAACCGATACTCGTCGGAGGAGGGTCCCTCCGGGTCGAAGAAAAGATTCGGGTCGATATCGGCCGGCTCGATACTCAGGTTCGTCGACTTCAGGTCTTCGGGGTTTTTCTCCTCGGTTGCTGCCGGGGACTCCGGGGCGGGTTCGACAGCGGCTCTTGATTTGTCGGTCAAATCTACCGTCAGTTGCCGCTCCTCGGCCTGGATGCGGTAGTCCACCGGGGCTTTCAGATCGAATATGATCCGTGCGAACGTCTTGTCGTACTCCCCCTGAACGTAGGCGTTCATGGGAAGCTCCTGCGATACCACCCGCTTCAGTACCGGATCGGAATCCTGCGGCTCTTGATCGAGGAGCGGATTCCTCACGTTGAGGATGTCGAGCACCAAGCGCAGGGGCTCGTCCTGCACGTAGACTCGGTGCTCCATGGCCCCATCGGCCCGGATGATGGCTCGCACGCCTCCCTCGGTGCGCCTCAGCTCCAACGCTTCGAGAAGCTCCGCCGCCTTCCACTGGATCTCGTTCTCCGGCACAGGTTGCAGGACCGACTCCGCCCCTTGTGACAGAAGAGCCAAGAAGAAAACGATGCCCGGCGAACCGGCCGCAGTGAAACCGCCGCCTTTTTTCATCACGCCTCGTTAGATTTTGGGTTCAGTGAGAACTGGTTAAGTCAATATATCGAGTACTTTGCCGTATGTCAACGGCCAATCAGGCCGGGCGACGGGTCGAAAAGATGTTCCTTACCGGAGGCGAAGGCGAGGAGTCCCGAGAGCCGCGGCTGACGACGGTTGAAGATTGGCGCTTCGCCTTCCAGGGTCTTCACCACGCCGCCCGCCGCGGTGACCAGAGCCGCTCCCGCCGCGACGTCCCATTCGTGTTTCGGTACCAGGGTCCAGGTGGCGTCGGCAAGTCCGGCGGCGACACGGGCCAGCTTGTAGGCGACGGAGCCCATTGCCTGGATTGTGAAGCCTCGATTCTGGTAGGCGGCCCACTCACCGCGCTTCACCTCGCTCCGACTCGCCAGGATCAACGGCTTTTCGTTCCTCCGACGGACCGGGACGGTTAGTTGCTCGCCGTTGTAGCGGATTCCGGTTTCCACCGAGCCGAGGAAGAGCTCACCGGCGGCCGGATTGCAAATCCCGCCGGCCACCGCCCGCCCCTCTTCCACCAGCCCGATCGACACACACCATTCCGGAATTCCGGCCACGAACTCCAAAGTCCCGTCGATAGGATCGACGACCCAGACCCGCCACCGGTCGAGGCGGGAGAGCTCGTCGGCGGTCTCCTCCGAGAGCCAACCCTCGTCCTCCCTGGGAAGCGTTTTCAGCAGGAGCTCGTTGACGGCGCGATCGGCGGCGGTGACCGGACCGCGTGCGCCCTTCTGCTCGGTTTTCAGCTTGTCGGGAGTAAAGGACCGAAGGATGCTCGTAGCTTGATGTAGAGCCTTCTCGATTCGCTCGAGATCCTCTCTTCGCGCATTTCTATCATGGCTACTGCTCACCGTAGAGTGCACCCGTCTTTCTGCGAGATATTCGATTGATGATGACAACCGGGTTCGTCAGGCTCATCTGGCACTCGCCGCCTCGGGGTATCTCTTCAATCCGCATGCCTGCGCGAGCACCAGAACGACGAAACACGTGTTGTTGACAAGGTAGCGCCGCCAGAGCCGCCGGGGCTCGTTGGCGAGCCGGAAGAGCCATTCTAACCCACTCAGCCGCATCCATCGCGGGGCCTGCCTCTTCACGCCGGCGTGAAAGTCGAAAGCCGCCCCCACGCCGATCAAAGCGGGTGCGTTCAAGCGGGCGCGGTGAGCCGCCATCCAGCTCTCCTGTTTTGGCGTGCCCAGGCCGACCCAAACGATGTCGGGGCGGGCGGCGTTGATCTTTCGGACGACATCGTCCTCTTCACGGGGCGTCAGCGGGCGAAACGGAGGACAGTGGTGCCCCACGATATTCACGCCCGGGAAACGCTCCTCGAGTCGGACCTGCAGTCGTTCCGTCACCCCCTTTCCTCCCCCATAGAGGTAGTGCCGGTAACCCTTGGCCGGCGAGCGCTCGCAGAGTCGCAGCATCAAATCGGGTCCGTAGACCCGATCCATGTGATCGAAGCCGTGCAGGCGGCCCAGCCACAGCAAGGGAGCTCCGTCCGGCGTCACCAGGCCGGCCCGAGCATGGATCCTCCTCAGTTCTTCGTCACGTTGACTCTCCATCAGCCCGTGCACGCCGGTAACACAGACGTAGTGCGTCTGGCGCGACTCGATCCACGTCTCGATGATCTCGACGGCTTGCGACATGTTGATGGCGCTCACCGGCACTCCCAGGATGTTGAAACGCTGGACCAACACGCGGGGCGATTCTCTAACTCTCGTTGACCAGTACTCGGTTGGCGGCGACCCCGCCGGTCTCCCCGGGGGCCAGCCTTTGACGGACCCGTTCCTCGATCCATGCGTAGGTTCGAGCCAGGCCTTCTTCCAACGAAATCTGGGGCTCCCAGCCGAGCACTTTCCTGAGGAGGGTGTTGTCGGAATTGCGGCCCCGCACTCCCTGGGGTCCGGAAACGTGAGTCTTCGTGATCCGAACTCCAGCGATCTCGGCGATCATGTCGGCCAGCTGGTTGACGGTCACCAGCCGGTCGTGGCCTAGATTGAGGGGCTGGCAATGATCGGAGCGCATGAGCTTGTAGATTCCGGTAATACAGTCGTCGACGTAACAGAACGACCGCGTCTGTTCCCCGTCGCCCCAGATCTCGACTTCGGTAGTTCCCGTCAGCTTGGCGGTCGCCACTTTGCGGCAGATGGCGGCCGGCGCCTTTTCCCGCCCCCCCGCCCAGCTCCCCAGAGGACCATAGATGTTGTGAAACCGGACGACGCGGGTCGAGAGCCCATAGTCGAGACGGTAGTGCGTCGACAGGCGCTCGGCCAACAACTTCTCCCATCCATAGGCGTCCTGCGGCTGTGCCGGATAGGCGTCCGTCTCCTTGAGCGGAGTCACGTCGACTTCCCTTTGACGATACTCCGGGTAGACACACGCGGAGGACGTGAAGAGATAACGATCCGCTCCGTTCACGCGTGCCGCCTCGATGGTATGCGTGTTGATCAGCACGTTGTTGTGAAGTATTTCCGCGTGGTGAGAGGAGATGTAGCCCATGCCACCCATATCCGCCGCCAGAGCGTAGACTTCCGCCACACCGCGGGTAGCCTCCAAAGCGTTGGCACGCTCGCGCAAGTCCAGGAGCTCGAATTCGTCGGCGTCGCTACCAGCGTATTCCGGAGTCTTGATATCGACGCCCCTTACCCAATAGCCTTGCTGCTTCAGAAAGGAAACCAGGTGATGACCGATGAATCCACCGGCCCCGGTGACGAGAACCTTGGTCGTGGACACGCTCGCTCTCCTTCTCAGTAGGCGCCCCTGCCGCTTACCACCACCGGCAAGGTTCGGGCCAGGATCTCGAGATCCATCCCGAAGGACCAGTTCCTTATGTAGTGAATGTCCAGGGTAAGCATTTCGTTGAAGCTCAATTCACTCCGGCCCCGGATCTGCCACAGTCCGGTGATGCCCGGCAGCACTTCCTCACGTTTGTCAATCCAGTAGCGCAGGCTGGAGTCGTCCAGAAAAGCCTCGACGTCCCCATTGGGCAGAGGGCGCGGCCCGACCAGGCTCATCTCTCCTCGCACCACGTTGAGTAGCTGGGGTAGCTCGTCCAGACTGAACTTCCGGAGCATTCTTCCCACCCGGGTCACTCTCGGGTCATCGGGCATTTTGAACAGCGCTCCATCGGAGGCGTTCAGGTGTCGGTACCGCACACGTTCGCCCTCGGCCCCGTCCCTCATCGACCGGAACTTCAGCATCTGGAAGTACCGCCCCCCCCTGCCCCGACGGTGCTGGCGGAACAGGATGGGTCCGGGAGACTCGAGGCGAATCGCCAGTGCAATCAATCCGACGAGCGGCAGTAACGCGGCGGACAAAACGACTCCCACCGTCAGGTCCACCAGTCGTTTGGTGATTTGATCCCAACGGGAGAGCTCCACCGAGACGACGCTCACCAAAGGAAGCCCGCGCACGATCCACAGGCGCTTGGGAACTTCACCGAAGACGTCGGCGGTCTTGTCGACCTGCACGCCCATCCGCTCGCAAGCTCTGACCAGATTCACGCAGTGGGCCTCGGAAAGCCCGTCGTCGGTTACCAGAATGCGATCGATGCGATGCCGGTTGATGACATTTTCCAGGTCCGCGATGTTACCGAGGACGGCGAGCCCGTTCTCGGTGGGAGTCAGTTGCCCCGGGGTTGCTATCCTTCCCTCAACCTGGTACCGCCCTCCTTCCTGCCGGAGATGTCGAGCGATTTTGTCGGACCGCGTTCCGTTACCGAGGATGGCTACCCTTTGCACCCAGAGCCCGCGGCGCCTGAGAAGAGACACCGCCCGTAGGGCCAAGGCGCGAAGCAAAGCCAATGCCGCGATACTCGTGATGAGAAGAGTGACAATGAGGGAGCGAGAGTACAGATTCCGGCTGAGGAAGAACGCACCCACCACCACGAGCATGACCGCCAGGGTGGCGCCCCGCGCCACCCGTGCCAGCATCTCCAGCGGAGAGGGATGGATCGCATCGTCATAGGCACCTGCCACCGCTAAGGCGGCGAGATAGGCGACGATCATGAAGGCCAGCGGCGGCATGAGCTGATATGACAGATCACCGGAGAAGGAGCGATGGAAGACGTCGTTGAGCGCCACCCGGACGCTCACCGTCAATTGATACGCCAAGAGGATGCCCAGCGTGTCCACGCACACCGGACCCAAGACCCCTAAGCGGAGACTTCTCGCCTGCATCGTCACACTCGCGAGGAAACTATGGCGACGATCGCTTCCGAAGAAATGAGACTATGAGGCTAGGCTGCGGCGAACCGAGATTATTAGAGAACCCGCCTGGAGGGACGGCACGAGGCGCCGCCCCCCCAAGCCCAGGTTGGGAAAAGGCTCAGAAAGGAGCCACACCGGGCTTCCCGCCGGGGAAGCACGGACCCTTAGCGGCAGAGCCTCCGGCATTCACCATCTCCTCTACCGCAGAAGCTATTTTGTTTACTTAAGTAAGAATGATACGAGAAATTCGGCGAGATGGCAAGTTAGTTGTCGGCGCCGATGTAACCCTGGCGCTCCAGATGAAGGATGATCTCGTTGGCAGCTTCCTCGGGGCTGAGATCGTTGGTATTGATGCTTATGTCGGCGTCGGCCGGCTCTTGGTAAGGGTCCGAGATGCCGGTGAACTCTTTGATGATCCCGGCCCGAGCCTTGGCGTACATGCCCTTTCGGTCTCGTTGCTCGCAGACCTGGAGGGGAGTGGCGACATGGACCAGTATGAACCCGCCGACCTTCTCGATCATGGTCCGCACCTCCCGGCGGACCCGCTCGTAGGGAGCGATAGGGGCACAGATGGCGATTCCGCCGTTCTGCGAGATCTCCGCCGCCACGAAGCCTATGCGCAAGATGTTGATATCGCGATGCTCCCTGGAGAAACCAAGCTCCGAGGAAAGATTCTTGCGGACGATGTCTCCATCCAATAGCGTTACCGGACGCCCGCCCAACTCCAGGAACTTGACCAAGAGGACATTGGCGATGGTTGACTTGCCGGCGCCGGAAAGACCCGTAAAGAACACGGTGAATCCTTGTTTGTGTCGCGGTGGGTGGGTGCGCTGCAGTTCCTGCGCCACCTCGGGGAACGTGAACCAGCTCGGGATTTCTTGTCCTCTCGCCAAGCGCTCTCGGAGCTCGGTTCCAGAAATGTTGAGCGTTCGGGATCCGCCGGCGACCTCGTCCTCCGGAACGTGGGTGCCGAGATCCTCGACGTAGACGACCATCCTGAACGGAACCATAGTCACACCGATTTCCTGCTCGTGCTTCCGCAGAAGCTCCTGAGCGTCATAGGGCCCGTAGAAGGGCTTCCCCTTTGAGTCGCTTCCTGGTCCCGCATGATCCCGCCCCACGATGAGGTGCGTGCATCCGTAATTCTTGCGAATGATGGCATGCCAGAGCGCTTCCCGCGGCCCCGCCATGCGCATCGCCAGAGGGAGAAGGGCAAGCTTGACCGTGTCGCGTGGGTAGTGAGGGAGAAGTGCCTGATAGCACCGCACGCGCGTGTAGTGATCCAGATCGCCGGGCTTGGTCATGCCGACCACCGGGTGGATCAGCAAATTGGTCTCGGCATCCTTCGCTGCTCTCAACGTGAGCTCGTAATGGGCACGGTGCATCGGATTACGAGTCTGGAAGGCGACGGCTCGCCGCCAACCGAGCCGCGCGAACGAGGCCCGCAGCTCTTCCGGGGTGAGGCGAAGGGGACGGAAATCGTAGTGCGTGGGAAGCTGTAACCCCTCGATCCCGCCGCCGACGTAGAAGGGATGGGTTCGTTCCATCAGGTGGGCCACACCCGGGTGCTCGATGTTGTTCGTCCCGTAGACCGCTTCTGCCTCCGCGGCACGATCCGGCTGCCAAACGTCCTCCACCTGCAAGACCGCCAGCATCACGCCCTCCGGGTCCCGCAGAGCCACGCGGGAGCCCGGCTTCAAGAGCACCGCCAGCGCCTCCGTGACATCGAGAGTGACCGGGATCGGCCAAAAGGCGCCGTCCGCCAGTCGCATGGACTCGCAGACCTTGTGGTAGTCGCCGCGACCCATGAAACCGGACAACGGCGAAAAACCCCCGTTGAGCAACAGCTCGAGGTCACAAACCTGACGGGGCGTTAGATCCCAGGAGGGCCAATCGCGGGATGCTGCCTGAAGCTCCTCACGCCGTTCGTCGCGAACGACGAGATCCCGCAACAGGCCCCCATGGGGCTGAATCAGATGCGTTGGCACGAAAATCTCCTCGAAAGAAAAAAGCGGTGGTTTATCCGACGCCCTCTACCCGGCCGGGCGAGGGCTCGCTCACTGACTCTCGCAGGCTGACCGGCGCACGCCACTTCTCACGAGTTGGCGCTGGTCCTCATTGCGTATCAACACGGCCCCGCTCGATGGCTGTGTGATGGGCCGACTTGCCGAAAATCAATATATTCAACGGTTGAGCCCAAGTCAACAGCGCCCCATTTTCATTGAGGTCATCCTCACCACGAGTGTTGCGTTTCTTGACACCCCATGGCACAATTCTAACGGTACATTCTCCCAGTCAATTCAATCAGGAAGACCTGGAGGGACGCGGATCGCCGTCGCTATCGGCTCGTGTGCCGACAGGCAGGGGATCTTGAACATTCGTCGGGGCGGCGTTCCTTCTCTTGTCCGTCCCTTTGGGTGATCCAATGCGATGCAGTAAAGAGTCGTTCCAGCTGGCGTGCACCGCCGCCCTGGCCTCGGCGCTCTCATTCACGGCCACTCCCGCCACCGGTCAGGGCGTCAATCTCATCCAGACAGAGGTCGACACCGCGGTCGAGCAGAGCCTTTGGAAATGGGGGCCCTTGCGCCTGACGCCGCAGATCCGATTCGGTGCGGGGTATGACTCCAACAGCCTCTCTTCACCCGCGCTCCCCCTCGATGACTTCGCCGCCACCATCGCCCCCGGGCTCCGCGTGGTGACACCGATGAGCAACCGAGCTGTCCTGGAATTCTACCCAGAGCTGGATTTCGTTTACTACCATCGGGTGGAAGCCCTGCGGGACATCTTCAACGTCACGCGGCTCGGCGGAGTGGTGGGAGGTAGAAAGCTGCTGTTCCGGATTCAAGACGAATTCCGGAACGGAAAGACCCGCCCCACCAGCGAGGTCGATATCCCCGCCGAGCGGCGAAGCAATGTTCTGCGCGCCTCGTTGGAAGTGGCACTGGGGACCAAACACCTTCTTACC
>DATDRI010000285.1:0-6076 GCA_035291825.1 Vicinamibacteria bacterium
CGGTGCGCGTCAGCGGTCTCCCGCTGGCGCGCCAGTTAGCCCGCGCTTCCGGCTGTTGCCTCACTGCCACCAGCGCCAACCCCAGCGGCCAGCCACCTGCCCGAAACGCTCGAGAGATCTCGAAAACCTTGGGGTCCGCCCTCGACCTGATTCTGGACGGAGGGACGACGTCGGGCGGTCGTCCTTCCACCATCGTCGATCTAGTGGGTGGCGAGCCGCGACTTCTGAGGGTGGGACCGGTGGCGTTCGACGAAGTCCTGCAAGCACTTAAGGACGAGGCTGCGCCTTGACTTGGATGGAACGCGCGAATAAGATTAAAGGTTGTTGGTGCTGGAAATCTCCGACAAATTGGTAAGGGACCATAGAGGCGCAATCACGCCTTTATACCTTTAGAGAGCTCAGAGCTGTGTGGCAGCGCTGTGCGATTCTCTTTGGCTCCACGCTCGCAGTGATCTATCTAGGAGGCTGCGGATCGGGTCGCTCGTACGCGCCGGCCCCGGTGCCCGGTTGGAGCTACGCGGCCGGCCAGTTTCCCGGCGCACCGCCCAGTCTCCCGCTCTCCGATCAGGACGCGTTCGAACGAGGTTGGCAAGCCCTGGTGATGGACAACCTGGAAGTCGCGGCCCGCGTGCTCGAGAATCTGAGCCGCCAGCACCGAGGCGATCCTTACCTCGGTGCCGCCCTCGGTTACCTGGAGCTCCGCAGCGGCAACCGTCAGGCGGCTGAGAGTCTCTTCGCGGTGGCACTCACGAAAGAGCCGCAGATGGCGGCGGCACAAGCCGGGTCGTTTCTGACTGCCTTCGCCTCGGGTGACGAAGAGACGGCATTCGAGCGTTTGCGCCTGCTGCGCCGGGACCACCCGGACAATCCATTGATTGCTGAATACCTACCATCCCTGCAGCTCAAGCTCGCCGAGACCAAGCTTCAGGAGGGCCGCTCCTTGCGAGAGGAGGAACGGTATGCGGAGGCCGCCGCGGTCTACCGCCGGGCGCTCGAGATCGCCCCCGACGCGAGCGGGCTCTACGTCGAGCTGGCCGCCGTGGAATTGGCTGCCGGTGAGCCCCGGCTGGCCGCCGAGCACGCCGCCCAAGCGCTGGAGCTGGATTCCGGGAGCCTCGAGGCGTACCGTATCCGGGGTGACGCGCTCCGGGAGGTGGGGGACCTCGAGCTTGCGCTGGAAGCGTACCGGCAGGCGATGCTGCGGAGCCCGGATGACAGCGAGCTGGCCGCTCTCTATCAGGAGACCCGACGGACTTTCGAGCGAGAGAGCCTCCCTTCTCAGTATTTCTCGATCACCGAATCGGCCAGCCTATCTCGTGAGGAGCTGGCCGCACTCCTGTTCGTGAAATTGAGGCCCGCCTTCGGGGAAGTTCCTCATCGCGCCAACGTCATTGCCACCGACATCGGAGACAGTTGGGCTCGGCAGTTCATTCGAGAAGTGGTGGCGGCCAGGATTCTCGACATCTATCCCAACCACACCTTCCAGCCCGAGGCCTTGGTGAGACGCGCCGATCTGGCGGTGGCCTTCGCCAATGCCATGCGAGCCCTGGCTCCCAGCGAGACTCCGGAGAGACCCCCCGCCGTGTCGATCGCCGACGTGCCTCCCGACAATCTGAACTACCCGCCGGTTGCGCTGTCGGTTGCGCTCGGTCTCTTGTCGACGGACAGATCCGGCCAGTTCGGTCCGCAGCGTTTCATTTCCGGCGTCGAGGCGATGGAAGCGGTGGACGCCCTGGCGAGAAGGGTCATCCGATGAGCATCAGCGTCGATCTCTTTCGGGAAGTGTCGCTCTTCGCGGACCTGGAGGATGCGGATCTGGAGAGTCTCATCGCGGTGGCCACGCGGCGCAAGTTTCCCAAGGACTCGGTGATCTTCTTCGAGCACGACCCCGGAGAGTCTCTTTTCGTGATCTTGTCCGGTCGGGTAAAAGTCACCATTCTGTCCGACGACGGCCGGGAGATTATTCTTTCCGTGCTCGGCGAGAAAGACTTCTTCGGGGAGATGAGCCTCCTCGACAACGAGCCGCGATCGGCGACGGCGATTGCCATGGAGGACACCGAGGTCGTGATTCTTCATCAGAGGGAGTTCTTGTCCATCGTGGAGAAGAGGCCGCGCATTCTGGTGCTCCTCCTGGCGGTGCTGTCCTCCCGCTTGAGGAAAGCCAACCATCAAATCGGCAGTCTCGCCCTGCTGGATGTCTACGGACGCGTGGCCAGCGTGCTCCTAGACATGGCGAAGGAAAGCGGCATTCGCCTCAAGGATGGTCGCATCTGTTTCCGACGCCCCACCCACCAGGAAATTGCCAACATGATTGGAGCGACTCGCGAGACGGTCTCCCGCATGATCAGCGATTTGCATCGCCAAGGCTATATCGAGATTTCCGGCAAGAACGTCATCATTCAGGGCCAATTCACCAAGGAGTTCACCTAGCACCGACCAGTCAGCAGCCAACCGAAGGCCAGATCAAGGCCGGATTAGGGAGGAAGAGTATGAGATTACTTTCGACGCGTGAGGCATCGGAACTGTCGGGGATCGCACGGAACTGGGCGGTGGCTCTAGCCGTCGCCCTCTCGGCGTTACTGGTACCCTCGCCGGCGAGTGCCCAGGCGAAGATCCGCGTTGCCATATGGGACTTCGAGAACAACGCCGAACAACACTGGTGGTTCTGGAACGATCTCGGCCCCGCCGCTCGCAACTTCATCGATACGGCTTTCGCCGAGGATTCCAACCTGTCTGCCAAGTTCAGCGTCATCGAGCGAGAGAAGCTGGACATGGTGCTCAAGGAACAGGGTCTTGCCAGTTCCGGGGCATTGGATCAACAGACCGCCGCTAAGGTGGGCCAGGTTTTGGGCATCAAGTACATCGTTACTGGAGGCATCGACAAGTTCGCCATCAACACCACCAAGGGTAGTTTGGGCGCTTTCGGCGGCCTGGGCGGAAGTTACACCAACGCGGAAGCCACCATCAACATGCGCTTCATCGACACCACCACCGCCGAGCGGGCGGTCTCGCTCTCGGCCGATGGCAACGTGAAAAAGGGCGGGGGTTTCTACCAAGGCAGCAGCCTCAGTCACGAGGCGGAGTGGGGCATCGCCAGCGAGGCACTGGAGAAAGCCGCCCTGGCGGTGGTTGAGAAGTTCGCGAGCGGGGACTACGCTTCGCGGCTCAGCGTGGGCGGGGCCATGGGCGGCGGTGAAGGGAAGATCATCAAGGTGGAAGGGAATCGCGCCTGGGTCAACATGGGTGCTGTGTCGGGCCTCAAGGTGGGAGACGCCTTCAAGATCATCAGCGTGGGGAAACCACTGGTGGATCCCGATACCGGTATGGTCCTGGGCGTCGATGAGACTGAGACCGGCGAAGGCCAGATCGTGGAGGTCCAAGAGCGGTTCTCCATCATGAGCTTCACCGGAGCCGCCAAAGCCGCCGACGTGGTCCGCCGGCCCTAGAGACGGTTAGGGAGCGTGGGGCGTGGGTGCTTCCCGCGCCCTTTTTTCTTTTCGGGGAGGGCACTGTCGAGGGCAATGGCAGCACTGAAGGTACGCTTTCTTCATGGTCAGCGCCGAGGTGAGGAGCTCACCTTCTCCGGGCCGAGCGTGCGGATCGGGCGGAGCCGCGACAACGATCTGGTGCTGCCGGAAGGGCAGGCGACCAGTAGTGGCCATCACGCCGAGTCGACCTTCAAGGACGGCCGATGGTGGATCGCCGACCTCGGTTCGACCAACGGTACCTACGTGAACGACGAGCGTCTCGCTGCCGGCGAGCGCCGAGGATTGAGCAGGGGGGACCGGTTGGGTTTCGGAGGAGCTCCCCTGCTGGCGGTGGGGCTGCCTGGTGGGGCGGCCTGGGCTCCTCTGGCTGGACTCGCCTTGGTGATGGTGATTCTGGCGGCGCTCGGCTACCGAGAGCTTCGCCGTGCCGACCTGGGCTTCGGTCCGGCGGCGGGAACCCTGGCCCGATCGGTCTACCTGGTTGCGGTGGAAGAGAGAGGAGAGCGACGGGCGGTGGCTTCTGCGTTCGCGGTGAGCCCCAACGGACTTCTCGCCACCACTGCGCACGTCGCTTCCGAGCTCGAGAAGCTCGGCGCTCTGACCAAGGAGGGGTCGTTCCGGGCGGTGGCCGTTCTCACCGATTCCAAGACGGAGCCGCTCTCCATCGTGGGCGCGTATCTCCATCCGAACCACCAGCCGGGAACGTTTCGCAACGACGTGGCACTCCTTCAGGTGGAGTCGGATCAACCTTTGGTGTCGCTTCCGCTTGCCGATGCCCCTATTCTGGATCGGCTCGATCGCGGTTTGGCCATCGGAGTGTTCGGCTTTCCCGCCCGATCGACGGATCCCGGGAGTCCGCGCGCGCGCTTCATCGAGGCGGCGCTGGGAGACGTTCGCGAGGGGCGTTACCTCGAGATCGGTCGAGGCATCGAGGCAGGGATGAGCGGTAGTCCCATCTTTACCCGAGACGGGAAGGTGGTGGGTGTGGTGGTGGGCGGTGAGCTAGGGGCGGCGGCGAACCAGGGAGACGGCAACTGGGGTTTGTCGGTTGCGGCGCTGAGAGAGATGCTGGACGAACGTTGATCTCACCGGCCGCGCCGCGACCAATAGTCACGGATGCTCTGGGTAATGGCCTGCGCCAGCACACGTGAGCGCTCGGTCAGCTTGTCGCGCCCGAATCGTGCGTCGAAGCTGAAGACCTCGGGCGGAGGCATACCGAGCGACTCACCGAATCGCGGAGCCTCACCGGAAGCCTCCATGGAGTAGGTGCGCACCACGAACGTCGTCCCGAATTGCTCCTCGGTGCGGGACTCGATCTCCTCGGTGTAGAGCGAAACGATGACCTCCGAGTTGGAAGCCGTCGCCAGGGAGAGACCGGCTTGCTCGAGCGATCTCTGGAGCTCGCTCCGTAGAGAAGCGCAGGCATCGGACAGACCCTCACAACGAATCTGGACGGGGGGATTTGCGGGGAGCGGTGCGGGCGCGGACTCACTCCCAGGCGGGACCGGAGTTACGCGCTGACCTGGACTCTCGGCGGTAGTCGGAGAAGGCGTGCCACCTGAACCGGGCTCCGGCAGAGGCTCGACGACGGTGAGGGTGTCCTCCTCGGGAAGACTCTCGATGGGCGGCTCCTCGGTGGCTTCCGATGCCGGTGGTCCAAGAGGGGCAGCCGCCGGAGTACCCTGAGGAATCTCCCCGCTGGCTTCCGTCGCCTGCTCGTTCCAGCTTGTAGCCTTGCCCCGAAGGAAGTGACCGATTCCCCAGTAAGCCGCGCCGGCGAAGGCCAGAAGCAACAGAGCCACCGCACCGAGGACGATGGCTAGCCCCTTGCTTCCCGAACGGGAAGCCGGCGATGCTGGTGGTCGAGATCGACCAGTAACTCGCACCGTGGGTTGGGTGGCGCGGTTGGTTGCTGCATCGAGCGCCGGAGCAGAGGCCGCGGTCTTCTTCGGGATCGGCGGTGGCCCTGGCTTCGTCAGCGCCAACTCCGCGGCGTCAAGAGCTCGGGTTAACTCTTCCGCACTTTGATAGCGGCTCCCTGGCTCTTTTTCCAGACAACGAAGAACGACGGCTTCCAGAGCCGCGTCGAGACCGGGGCGAAGCTCGGTAGGCGGCTTCGGCTTTTCGTTCAGGTGCTTTATCAGAATCGCCGGGATGGAGGTGTCGTCGAATGGAACCTTTCCCACCAACATCTCGTAGAGAATGATTCCCAGCGCGTAGAGATCGCTACGACCGTCGACCGTGGTACCTTTGGCTTGTTCGGGCGACATGTAGTGAGGCGTTCCGAGCACCAGGCCGGTGGAGGTCAGGGCGGGACCTTCGCTTTCGAAGGTCTTGGCGATTCCGAAGTCCAGAAGCTTCGGTTGCTCCTTTCCCTCGGCATCCGTGCCCACCATGATGTTCTGGGGCTTCAGATCTCGGTGAATGATGTGGTTGCGGTGCGCCAGCGACAAGGCGCTGCCGATTGCCTTGGCGATACCGATCGCCCGCTGCGGCGGGAGCGGGCCTTCCGTCTTGACCAGTTCCTTCAGGCTCGTGCCCGAGACGAGCTCCATGGCGATGTAGAGCGTGCCATCTTCGGCTTGGCC
>DATDRI010000286.1:0-1973 GCA_035291825.1 Vicinamibacteria bacterium
AAGGCCTGGGACGACTCCATTTTCCGCACCGCCTTCGGGAACACGTTCTTCTACACGTTCTGGGCCACGATCTTCAAGCTGGCCCTCGGCATGTGGCTCGCGCTGCTCCTCAATCGCCACTTCCGGGGGAAGCGCATCGTCCGGGCCTCGATGCTGCTCCCCTTCATCATTCCCACGGTGCTCTCCACCTACGCGTGGCGCTGGATGTTCGATCCGACCTTCAGCGTGCTCAACTGGCTTCTGTACCGGACCGGGCTTATCGTGACGAAGCTGCCGTTCCTCTCCGACGGCACCTGGGCGCTGTGGTGCGCGATCGTCGTCAACACCTGGCGCGGCATGCCCTTTTTCGCCATCACGCTCCTGGCGGGGCTCCAGACGATCAACCCGGACCTCCACGAGGCCGCCTCCCTCGACGGCGCGAACGCCTGGCACCGCTTCTGGCGCGTGACCTGGCCGCTGCTGAAACCGGTCACGATCGTCGTCGTCGTCTTCTCCATCATCCAGACCTTCTCCGACTTCCAGCTGATCTACGTGCTGACGGGCGGCGGTCCCGCGAACTCCACCCACCTGCTGGCGACCTACGCCTACCAGATCGGCGTGGGCACGGGACTGCTGGGCGAGGGAGCCGCCATCTCGCTCTTCATGTTCCCGGTGCTCTTCGTTGTCGTCTGGATCCAGCTCCGCTATCTCCGCCGGCTGGAGGGCGCCTGATGGTCATCGAGCAACGGTGGAAGAGGTGGGTGTACTTCTACATCCCGCTCACCGTGTTCATCATCGGAACCCTCTTCCCCTTCTACTGGATGCTCATCACGGCGATCCGCCCCGACGCCGAGCTGTACCGCTCCTGGCGCGCCGCGACCAATACCCCGTGCTGGACCCTGCACCCAACGCTGGCTCACGTCCAGGACCTCCTGGCCCGGACGACGTTCCCCCGGTGGCTCTGGAACACCTTCTTCATCGCAATCGTCTCCACCGGCATTTCACTGGTCTGCGGCCTGCTGGCCGGCTACGCCCTGGCACGGCTCCGCTTCCCGATGGCAGGGGCCCTGGGCACTTCCATCTTCGTCACGTACCTCGTTCCTCCCACGCTCCTGTTCATTCCGCTCGCGGACATCATCAGGGACTTCCACCTCGGGAACACCCCCTGGGCCCTGATCCTCACCTACCCGACCTTCCTCATCCCGTTCTGCACCTGGCTCATGATGGGCTACTTCAAGACCATCCCGAAGGAGCTGGAAGAGTGCGCCCGGATCGACGGGGCGACGCGCTTCGGCGCCATGGTGCGCATCATCTTCCCGATCGCCATTCCCGGGATCCTCTCGGCGGGAATCTTCGCCTTCACGCTCTCCTGGAACGAGTTCATCTACGCCCTCATCTTTCTCTCGTCGCCCGAGCGGAAGACCGTGCCCGTCGGCGTGGTGTCCGAGCTGATCCGGGGCGACATCTACTTCTGGGGCCAGCTGATGGCCGGCGCGCTGCTCGGATCCATCCCCGTCGCGCTCGTTTACTCATTCTTCGTCGAGTACTACGTGACCGGCCTCACCGGCTCGGTCAAAGGATAGAGGAGAGACCTTCCGATGGCACAGGTCGTGCTGAAGGATCTGAACAAGAAGTTCGACGAGGTCCACGCGGTCAAGGACGTGAACCTCCACATCCGCGACAAGGAATTCATGGTGCTCGTCGGCCCCTCGGGCTGCGGGAAGTCCACCACCCTCCGGATGGTCGCCGGGCTCGAGGAGATCACGTCGGGGGAGATCCACATCGGCGACCGCCTCGTCAACGACCTGCCGCCCAAGGACCGCGACATCGCCATGGTCTTTCAGAACTACGCTCTCTACCCGCACATGACCGTCTACGACAACATGGCGTTCGGGCTCAAGATGCGGAAGTTCCCCAAGCCCGAGATCGAGACGCGGGTGAGGGAGGCGGCAACTCTGCTGGGGATCCAGGAGCTGCTCAAGCGGAAGCCGCGG
>DATDRI010000287.1:0-30752 GCA_035291825.1 Vicinamibacteria bacterium
AACTCTTTCCTTACGTTCTCGTTCACTTTCTCGATACCCAGCGCCGAAATCTCCACGCTCCAATCGCCGTGGGAAAAGACGATTCCGTTCAGGCGAACCGCCACGTTGTGCTCCAGGATCCACCGCCCGTAGTAACCGTCCCGGTCGAAGGCTTCGCGGTGACCGAAGTAACCGGGTGGATATTTCTCGTCAAACGTCTCCCGCGCACCGCCGGTGGAACCACGCCGCCTTGTTCCCCCAGCCTCGATCTGTTGGCGAAAGAAAGCCATGAAAGACCGCTCTCGAATGTCCTCAGACTCCAAGTCGAGATAGCTACGGAACTCTTCCGGCGTCGTGTGGTCGGTGATACCAGTGACGTTGAAGGCCTCGTGGTTTCCAATGAGGAGATGGACCTGCCCGCCGGCTCGTTCGGCCTTTTTTTCGAGCTCCATGAGTAAGTCCAGGCACCGACGGGAGTCGGCGCCTCGGTCCACGACGTCACCGACTTGAACCAGGTGAGCCTCGCCGCCGACCCAATCAAGCTTGTCATCGATGAGCCCGGCGTTTTTCAACACGCTCACCAGGTTGTCGTAGGCTCCGTGAACGTCGCCGATGGCCACGATGCGGGGGACCTCTTCCCAATCGTACTGGAGTCTGGTAGCGGCAGTCGGCGAGCTGGTAAGACTCAGCAGAAAGAAGACGAGCCAACCAGGAGATAGCTTTCTCACTGCCCTCTCGTGCCAGAGTCGGAGCGAAAGAGTGCGCTGAACAGTCCCTGCAAGAGGTCTTCCTGATCTGCTAAAACTTCGAAGAGTTTGTCTCTCTCAATCCGTAGCGCCACACCCCCTTTCACGACTGTAGCACGCCAATC
Organism: Vicinamibacteria bacterium; assembly: GCA_035291825.1. Classification (GTDB taxonomy): domain Bacteria; phylum Acidobacteriota; class Vicinamibacteria; order Marinacidobacterales; family DATDRI01; genus DATDRI01. The sequence goes on from DATDRI010000287.1 coordinate 851, forward strand.
GAAGCGGTTCCCTGACAACGTTTCCTGGAGCGCCAAGGCATCGCCCGGCCTGACGACCTCCGAGCGGGCATCGCCTCCGCCTTCGTCCGGCGGGTGGATAGACAGCTCACCCGACAGAAGGATGTAGATCGCTGGCGAATCGCCCTCGCTGAAGACGCGCTGGTTCTCGACCAAGGGTAGTCTCCGGGTGATGGCGGCGAGCGCGAACAACTCCTCCGCGGTACTCCTGGAAAAAATGGGCAGCTCCTGGAGAAGCAGCACTTTCTCGATGGGTTTCAAATCCTGGTCGCCGCGCAGAGCCAAGGCTTTGTCTTGCGGATTCACCGCCTGTCTTAGTACGCTGGGGCTTCCATTCTTCGAGGGCGCGCCCAGGAGCTGGCGGAATAGTCCGGCCGCCAGCTCAATGTCGTCCGACAAGAGGGCGCGGAACTCCTCGGCGGCGATGGCCAGGCAGATCGAGCTTTCGATTGCCCTGGCGGTCTCTCGTAACGGAACTCCCTCCAGAACCTCCCGGAAGCCGAGTAGTGCCGGAGGTGAGGTCTCTTGCTCATCGCCGTCCTTGGCGCCGATCCGGATCTTGCCCTCCACCAAGACCTGGATGTACTCGACGGGTGCCCCCGCCTCCTGGATGCTGGCCCCCGCCTCGTGACGCACCTGTCGAGCAATGGAGGAGATCCGAAAGAGCTCGTCGACCGCGACAAAGCTGAAAAGAGGAATGTGACGTAGTTGTTCTGCCAGAAGAACGGCCGGAAGGGGAGGAAGCAGCTCAAAGCGCACGAGCTCGCTCCTCACCCACTCGGTGCGCCGCCAATGCGAACGAGGCTGCTTCGAACACTACGAAATCCTTGGCATCTCGGAAGGCGAGGACTTCCTCGATGTCGTCGGCCAGAGTCCACATCTTCTGCTCACGAACGAGATCGATGGCGGTTGCTGCTACTACCGGGTCCTCGTCGTAAATGAGCCGAATCAGCGTTTCCTCGGCGCCACGCACTCGTGTCTTCAAGAAGACGTTACCCCGGTGGACTTTTTCTTCGATCGGTATGTCCTCGATGATGGGCACCAGGCGTTTGCGGAGATCCCCGCTCAGCATGTTATCGAGGTATTCGGCAGCGCTGGCACGGGAACGAGAGTCTCCATGCTCCAGGGTCCACCGGGCGGCGACGATGTCCTTCGAGGGATAGATCAATCCCAGAAGCTCGTAGACCCGGTCGATGGCTCGCCGCATCTTTTCCTGAAGGACCTTTCCGATGAGAGAGCTCGCGGACATTGCTTCTTTCTCGAACAGATTGTAGTGAATGCCGAGGTAACGGTAGTAGCGCAGGGCATCCTGCAGGGCGAGCCTCTCGACGGGTTTCGGATCGATTGCCAGCTCGGGACGTTCTCGACGGATCTGGCCGAGGGCGGTCACCGCCTTGTAGCGGATGAAACCGTCATCGTTCTCCAAGGCTTCCAGGAGGATGCGGACCGTTTTCTCGCAGGGAATATGGGCCAGTGTGCCGGGAATGTGCCGTTTCACCCAAGGGTTTTCCTCGGGGTCTTTCAGGAAGTAGGCGAGCGTATCCAGCACTTCCTCGCCATAGCTGACCAGCACTTGCCGAGCGATGTTCTTCAGCCGCCGGTGGTGAAGAAGCGAGACCAGGGTGGGCACGAAAATGTAGTCGGCCGTCCCCAACCGGGTGACGCTGCTGATGGCTTCCTTGGCCACTTCGATGTTGGCATCGTACATGAGCGGGATGAGCAGGCTACGGAACCGCGGGTTTTGGATCTGGGCGAGCGCGCGAGCGGCTTGACGCCGAGCATCCGCCGCTCCCTCGCGGGTGTCGGATACGAGTCGTCGGAGCGCCGCCTCGGCCGCATCCACATCCTCACCGCTCTCGCTACCGGCCAGTGCCCCTGCCGCGGCGGCTACCATGCGGGGATCGTGGTCGTCGAGATAGGGGCGCATCAGCTCGGTGGTCTTCTCTCCGCGGATGGCCGCCAAGGCGGAGACCGCCGCGGCGCGCACGTCGGCACTTTCGTCTTTGAGCGCTCGCTCCACCGCCGGGGCCCAACGTTGGACCAGCTCGGGGCGCGCCGACGCGATGCACGCCAGGGCGCGGGCGCGGACCGCGGGCGCTTGATGGTGGAGTAGAAGCGGCGTAATGAGGTTGGCCTTGTCGAGGGAGTCGAGAAGCTCGATGGCGTAGAGAACGCGATGATCTTCGGAGCTCCCCAGCTCTTCCACCAGGGTCTCTATCGTGGCAGCGTCAGCCGTTTGCGGCTTCAAGGCCAGCGGCTCGAGCTCCAAGTGCTCGATGCTCCGGCGGAAGCTGGCGATGTACTCTTTCTTTGCCTTCCTCGCCAGGAACAGCCAAAGCACGCAGTAGGTCAAGCTGAGAAAGCTGAGCTGAAGCCAGGTCATCCCAAGGACTTTCAGCGAGACCAAGAGCACCACCGAACCGATGCCCTTTCCAATGAACCGATCGGCGGTGACGTCGACGAAGGCCTTGGCCTTGAGCTTGATCTCTTTGGGAAGGGGCTGGAAGAGGACCTCCCGGGTCGTCTTGTCGAGACTGTAACGCAGCGACGTGTCGGTGATACGAGCCACCATGGTGGACAAGAGAACCGGATGGAAAAGGATGAGCAGCGCCGAGGCGCCCAGGCTCCACGGCAGCACCATGAGGGCGAATCCGATGCCGAGAAATCGGTGAATGCGGCTGGTGAAATAGATCTGGATGACGAAGCTGATGGCCGAGAGGTAAAAGGTGATTTGCGCCAGAAAGCTGACGATGCTGTCTTCCCCTTCCACGAACTGCTCGGCCGCCATGTTGAGCTGCTGCTCGACGGTGACGGCGCCCAGCGCGGCGAAACCGATCACCAAGGAGATGAGCCCCAGATGCTTCGACTGACGGAGCATCGCCAAAGCCTCGCCGCCCCCCAGGGTCTCTTTCTGGGCAAGGGTGCCGCGCTCGGCAGGTTGTTCCTTCCGTTGGATTCGCATCACCAGAACGAAGCAGAGGGCCAGAACGCCGGCGCTGAACAGGATGAGAGTGTCCGCGCCCATCGTCTCCGCCAAGAGGGAAGTCAGGCCGGACCCCGCCATCCCGCCCAAGCTCGCTCCTCCTCCGATGAAGCCGAAGATGCGCTTGGCCTGACGGGGATCGTAGATATCGTTGGCCAACGTCCAGAACTGGCTGATGAGGAAGATTCCCAGGAGCAACCGACCCCAGAAATAGAAGGCGACCGAGACCCAGGTTTGGCCGGTCTGAAAGAGGAACCAGAAGCCCACCAGCGTGCCGACCACTGCCATCAAGGTTCCCGGCAAGACCCACAAGCGGGGAACCATGCCCACCAGTCGGCTGTAGTACTGCATGATGACGCCCATGCCGACACCAGCCACCAACATGACCCAAGGAAGATTGTCCGCCCCGACGTCGTCAATGAACTTCGCGGTGGCCGAGGGCTTGATGTTGTTGTAGGCGGTCATGACCAGGAAGGAGTAGACGAACATCATGATGGCGGTGGACGCCTCTCCTTCGCGGAGCGTGAGGATGGGGGAAAGTATGCGACGGACGAACGAATCGCTCATGAAAGCAGCTCTCTCAGATCGGAAGTGCCCTAAGACCCATAAAGAAGGGGCCTCATGTTATGCCAGTCTTGCCAGTGCGGCAACCCGCCTCTGTTCGCTCACCCCCCGCCCAAGGGACTCCGGCGAGGCTTTGGGAGGCGCTACGGGACGCGTAGGCTGGCTCTTGCCTGCGCCACCGATTCCATGTACTGGGCGATCCGCCGCGGGTCCACGGGATTCTCGCCCTGGCCATCCATCTTCACGCTGGTTCCCACGATGGCTCCATCGGCATAGCGCAGGAACTCGGCGATGTTGTCTGCGGTGGTGCCAGAACCCATGAGGATGGGGCGGTTCCGGGAAAGCTCCTTGGCCCGTCGGACCTTCTCGAGCGGTGGAGCGTCGCCGGTCATTCGCCCGGAGACGATGAGCGCGTCCGCCAAGTAGAAGTCGGTCCATTCGATGTGCGTCTCCAAATCCAAGCCGGGAAAAGGCAGGGAATGTTTCTTGTCGACATCGGCGAAGATCTTGATGTGCTCAGCCTGGAGATTCTTTCGATGCCGAAGCAATCTGGAAGCACACCCGTGGTCGAGCTCTCCGGTGTCCCAGAGTCGGGCGCCGGTCAAGATGCAGATCCTGACGAAGCTCGCTCCCGAGGCCAAGGCGATTGCGAGGGTAACTCGTCCTCCGTTGTGGATGACGTTGATTCCGGTGGGTACCTTGGCAGCCTTCACGACCTCATGGGCCACCACGGCTTGCGCCGTCATTTCCTCGGGTGGGACGTCATCGCCGACGAAATACGGATGGTCCCACATGTTCTCCACCATGAGCCCGTCGACGCCGGCCTTCTGGTAGACCTCGACATCCCGCAGAGCCCAATCAATCACCGGATCGAGACCTCTTCCGTCGTAGTTCGGAGAGCCGGGCAGAGGGAGAAGGTGCACCATGCCGATGACCGGCTTGTCCACGCCAAACATTTGCCCCAGACCTTTTAGGCGAAGCTCATCTTGCTTTCTCTTCCATTCCGGAGTCATGGCTTCTGCCTCCTTCCTCTTTTCGATCTACCCGATAGCAGTTCCATCGCATCGCCGAACGCGGTGTCGAAGCGCCTGAGCCTCGGATCTTCCTTGGCACGAAGGATGATCTTGGAAAGCCTTTCTCGGCTGACCGCTCCGTGGGACGATTCCGATTCCACGACCGCCGCCCCTGCCGCATTGCCCAAGATGGCGCACGCCTCTGCGCTGGCGGCCTCCAGCATGCCTAGGATGTACCCGGCATTGAACGCGTCGCCGGCGCCGCAGGTGTTGATGGCCCGAGACTCGAACTGCGGAACGCGAAAGGTGGCGTCGCCGGCGAAGACTCGGCACCCTCCCGCGCCCAGAGTCACTGCCACTTGTTGAACGCCGCGCGCCCTCGCCTTGCTGGCCGCGCGGCTGAGGCGCCTCTCTCCGAAGGCCATTCTCAGCTCTGGCGCACTGGGCAGTGCCAGGCTGACATGCCGCAGGCACTGGCGAAGGATGTCGGAAGCGCCTGCCGCCGGTTGCCAACCGAAGTCGAGCGAGGTGGTGGCGCCACTCTTTCTGGCGGTCTCGAGCGCGAGCAGTGCCGCCCGGCGAGACTCGGGTTCGATCAAAGCGTAGCCCGAGACATGAAGGTGACGGATGCCATCTATCGCCTCCACGATGCCGTCGCGTTGGAGAGCGGAGTTGGCTCCTCGGATCCCGATGAGCGTGCGCTCCCCGCTGGAGATGACCGGGATGACGCAGATCCCGGTTGGTCTGGCTGGGTCTTTTTGTACCGCACTGGTGTTGACTCCGGAGCGTGCCAGCTCCCGGAGCAGCGCTTGCCCCTCCGGATCGCTGCCCACGCGTCCGATCACGCTGGCCGGCACGCGCAGCCGAGCGAGCGCAACTGCCGTATTCGCGGCAGAGCCTCCCAGCGCCCAGGCGCTTGCTTCGGCGAGGTTATCCCGACCCGGCCTGGGAAAGTAGCGGAGTCGCAGAAAAAGATCACGGTTGATGTCGCCAAGAACGGCTGCCAGCGGGGGTTTCGCCACGGGGATTGCTCGACTTCAGGAAAGCCAGCATAGCATAGCGCCGGCCCACTTCCGCCTTCAGGGCTCGACGATGAGCCGCCCCTCCCGAGCGTCTCCCGAGGTCTGGGGCTCGGGCAACTCGGCGATAGAGGCGCGAAAGACTCTTTCCGCGATGTCGATATAGCTCTTTTGGGCGTCGTCCCCCCCTTTTTGTGTCTCGATCGCCGATTGAGTGTTCATCAGCACGGCCAGCACGTCGGCGTCCGAGGCGGAGGGGACATCGGGTATCTCGTGTCGATGGGCCAAGACCTCGCCCAATCGAGCTATGACGCCCTGCAGCTTGAGGTCCTCGCTCTGGTGCTGGTAGACGATGCCCTTGGACAGGGTCTGGTAGGTGCGCCCTAGGGTCCCGGCCACCATCGCGAGCTCCCGATCGCTGAGTCCTCCGGGGAGATCGCGGGAGGCTCGAATCAACAGAGAGTGGAAGAAGATCAGGAAGGGGACTTGTTCTCGCGAGAGCTGAGCAAACCGGGACAGGAAACGCAAGTCTTCCGTCCTTCGGCCGGAGGGCTCCCAGCGTGGATCGTGCTCCCCGTGCAGGTAAGGACAATCATCCGGACACCTGATCTCTGTGCGGCGCTTGGTGCCACAGCAGCGGGAACAGATGCTGTCTCCGCTGTGAGCGGGGCAAGATCGTTTTCCCTTGACCTTGTTGCAATACCAGCAATGCACCGGGATCCTCTGCCGGGGTATTCTAGCCTGGAACGAGAGCGGCTCAGGCGCGAAGTGCACTGACCGCGGCGTAAAGCTCGGCGATGTTGGCAAATCGACCCCCCGGCTCCTCGGCCAGGCACTGGGTGATGATCTCGTCCAGTGGCTCCTTAAGGCCGGGCACCAGCTTCCGTAGGCTCGGGGGAACTCCGTTGACCGCTGCCTGAGGGTTGGCAGGGTGAAGTCCGCTCATCCCATGAAAGAGCAGACCGCCCAGCGAGTAGATGTCACTTCTCGCGTCGGCTTGTCCGCCGGCCAGAAACTCCGGCGGCGGATATCCGTATCCGTTGGCCAGATTAGGTGTCCGGAGCGCACCCAGGCCCACCCCCGCCAAGCGTAGCTTGCCTCCGCGAGCCAGCAGTACGTCGGTCATCTTTAGATCCTTGTGGAGAAGGTTTCTTTGGTGAGCGTAGCTCAGTGCGATACAAAGTGTAGAGAGGAGGTCAATCGCTTGCTTGACGTTCAAGCGCTTTCCTCCCGAGAGAGCTTCGGCGAGGCTCTTGCCCTCCACGAACTCCATTACCACCACTTTCTGCGCGCGGATCTCGGTAAGGCCGAGCAAGCGAACCAAATTGGGATGATCGATAGTCTTTGCCACTTTCGCTTCCGCCAGGAAGCGCTCTACCACCGCGCGATCCTCCAGTAGCTCTTTTCGCAGAAACTTGACGATGACCGGGAGGTCGTTACGGGTGTCTACCGCTTTGAACGTCCCGCCCAAGAGGCCTCGTCCCAGCTCTTCGACCAGCTTGAAGGGAGAGGAGGGAGCGCGGTTGGCGGGTGGCGGAGGGGGACCGCCCGTGGCCCGCTCCGAAACCGGCCGCGGTGAGACGGCAGGCGGCGGAGCAACCGTGGGGAGCGGGCTCGCCGACGGAGCGGCAGGAAGCGGCGTCACCGGAGCGGCGGCTGGAGCGGGTACTGAAGAAGTCGCGGCGCTCAGGCGCGCGATCCGGTCTTCGACGTCTTGGTAGCCATAACGCTCCGCCATCACCTTTCGGAACGTCTCGACCGCCTCGCTCCGTTTGCCGAGCTTCTCGTACGCGAGCCCCAGACAGTAGTAGTGTTCCAAGGTCTGGGTGCCGATGGGCCGATCCCGCAGGACCCGCTCGAGCTTTTCGAGGGCGAGTGAAGCCATGCCCTTGTCGATGAAGAGCCGTGACAGGAGTACGGTAGCTGCTGGGTAGTTCTCGTCCGAGGAGTCGATCCGCTGAAACAGCTGGATGGCCCGATCCGCGTCGCCCAGCTGGTTGGCAAGCCGGCCCGCTTCGAAGAAGCGACCCGCTTTCTCGAAAAGCTCCGAGGCCAGGGCCTCTTCTCCCACTTCGGCGTAGAGCTTGGCCGCCATCAGGGCATCGCCGCCTCGCTCGAACATGGTGGCCGCTTCCTTCTTCTTGTTTGCGCGGAGATAAACGTTGGCGGCTTGCAGCAGAGACTCGCTTTGCTCGTAGCACTTCGCGGCCGAAGCGAGGTCGCCTACCGACTCGAAGAGCTCGGCGGCCCGAAGGTTGTCTCCGCCCTTCAAGAATTCCTGAGCGGCCTTGGCGGCCTCTCCCTGGCGAAAGGCGACCTCACCGCGAATCACTGCCGCCCTCTCCCGTTGGCCCGCCTTCTCGAACATCTCCGCCGCCCCCGCCAGCTCCTCCTCTTTGAGGAGCATCTCCCCCGCCTCGTCGAAGTTGCCCATGCGCGCCGCCAGAGCGGCGGCCTGTCTTGAAAGGCGAGCGCGTCGGTAGATGGAGGCGGCCTTTTCGGGCGCCCCACCTTTCTCATAGAGCTGGCCCGCCATGCGGGCTACTTTCAGATCGCGATTGGATGGGGAGGAGATGAGGCCGCTGCCGCCGACGGAGCTAGTGGCCGTCCAGTGTTTCTCGTAGTTCTCGGCGGCTTTCAAGATGTTTCCTATCTTCTCGTAGGCTTGTGCCGCCTGAGGGTAATAGGCGACGGCTTCGTACAGCTCGGCGGCGCGGTCGAATCGGCCGGCATCGAAGTAAAGCTTGGCCGCATCGATCTTCTGCCCGTTCTGTTCGTAAGTCTCGGCGGCCTTGCCGCTCTCGCCCGCGGCAACGTAGGTGTTGGCGGCTCGCTTCCAATCCCCGGCTCGCCGGTACATCTCGGCGGCGTGCTCCCAATGCTCGAGCTTCTCGTACAAGGTACCGGCGGCGACATATTCGCCGGCTTCCAGGTAGCTCTCGATGGCCTGCTCATACCACTCCGCCTCTTCGTAGAGCTGCGCGGCGGCCAAATAGCCACCGCTCTTCTTTAGGGTCGCGATTTCGCGGTTGAATTGGATTTCACGGAGCTTCTCTCCCCCGACCCGATCGACCATCTGAGCCCAGACTCCCGACTCCTCGAGTTTGCGTCGCAGAGGGGGGAGCAGATAGCTGCGGAGGAAATAGGCGGCGCCGAGTACCAAGAGGATAGGTACAAGGATGTCGACGACCGGGGCCGGCAGAAAGTTCTTAAGAAAGCCCATGCTTTCTCCGAGTCGGAGACCCGTCCATTGATATTCGAAGAAACATCCGCACGGAAAAACGAAGAGGAGTCTATTCTCGCATGTACCGCGGTGGAATGTCAAAACGGCACGGCCTCAGTGATTTAGAGAGAGTGTCCCGCGACCGGCCCTTGACTCCCTTTTCCGGAGCGAATAGCATGATATTCTTCGAATGAAGGCTGCCCGTTGAATTCCTCCCGGCGCGATTTCCGGAATCCAACCGACGACGAGATCCGGGGCATTCTGGAACGGGCATGGACCATCGCGGTGGTGGGACTCTCGCCCAGCCCTCACCGTCCAAGCCACCGCGTCGCTGCCTTTCTGATCGAGACCGGATATCGCGTGTTCGGCGTGCGTCCAAACTCTCAGGAGGTATTGGGCCGGCCGTGTTACCCGCGGCTGGCGGATGTCCCGGAGAAAGTCGATATCGTGGATGTGTTCCGGCGTCCCGAGACTCTCGCCCAGCATACCGACGAGGCGATTGCGGTCGGCGCGCCCGTGTTGTGGTTTCAACTCGGCGTGATCGACGTGGATTCGGCGTTACGAGCCCAAGATGCCGGGATCCAGGTGGTGATGAATCGTTGCATCATGGTCGAATACGGACGGCTGGTCGCCGCATAGCCGCTCGCCGCTTCGAAACAGATGTACCGAAGCGTGTACATGGGAGCGGGGTCGGAACCCTACAGGGGTTTGCGGTCGCTTCTCGGAGCTGGAACCTAAGCGCATTGTTTGCAGGTGGTTAGTGGCAGGGGCGACCGTCTTCGCGCTTTTGTGCACGAATCTTGCTTAGAGATAGAGCGTGAGCCACAGTCAGTCGAATGCGAGGCAGAGCTCGGTGCACGCTCAGACGCCCACCGAGTATTTTCGGGAACTGGTCGAGAAGGCGATCGCGAGACAGAGACTTACCTCGAGTGAGGTTTCGGCGTTCTACTTGGTTCAGCTGCTCGATTCCTTCGTCCGCCCCGACCGCGCCTATCTCGATGCGGGCATCGACTACGATCAGCCCCTCGCCCACTTACTCTGTGAGGCCATCGCCAGCAGAGAGGAACGCCGATTCACACTCTTCAAAGCGACAGGCGACCTTTCGCTTTTCATCTCTGGGTTCTTCTCGGATAGCGTGATGCGCAAGCCGGTCGATTTCGACTACTACGTGAGTCTGGGAGGCTATGCCTATGGAAGGGCGGCTCGATTGAGCGCCCACCAGACGGCCGCGGAGGTGTTCGAAGAACTGTCTCAGAAGTTCTCTCGTTTCGTCGACGTATTGACGGAAGTCAGCGAAGCCAGCACCCTCACCGACCACACCAGCCTCCTGCGACTCTATGAGAAGTGGCTTCGCACTGGAAGCGAGCGCACCGGTGCCATGTTGCGCGACCTTGGTGTTCTTCCCGTCCCGGGCTCCAAGCTCATCCAGTAGGTCTAGCCGATGCTTGCCAGCCTCCTCTCACAGCTCGACCGTATCTACGACTTGGAGCTCGAGGTCAGGATCGAGGAGTTCCTGATCAGTCGGGAGGTTTGCCAGAATCTGGCTGGCGATTGCGCTACCGGTAGTACGGTGGTCGTGCATCAGGGAAGGGAAGACGAGGAAATCGAGCTGGGAGTCTACATCGGCGAAGAAACCTTAGCCCGCCTCAACGAGCTCGACCTCTCGAGCGGCGTTGCTTCCGAACATTTTCCCGCCCTCTGCATCGCCATTGAGGAAGTCAGCCATTTCGCCTATCTGATGTGGAACGCCAATCGCGACAAGTCGGTGACACAGCTCGAGCTGGAGCTCCAGGCCGAGGTCGACAAGTTTGTCACATCGGCGCTCTTGTTGGCGAGGAAGAACCGCCAGCTGGTTCCCGCCGACCTCATGGATCGTCTATTCGGCGATTTCGTTCTGCGCGACGGCCTGGATTTCAGTCGCCGCGAACGCTACTTGACCGCCAGCTCCTTCGCGCGGACCTACTGCTCCTTCCTGGTCCGGAGGTTCCTGCGCGGGCCCCGAGTGGCCGATCTGCTGGCAGAGCTCCGCCACTTCTACCGGCTCACCCAGCGAGGGAAGATCGGTCACATCTATCGAACCGTCTACGCCAGTTGAGCTCGCCTACCGAACAGGAGATCCGCGAGGAAATTCGTCGTCGTCGTTACCTACGCACCCTGGTCGATTTCACCGCCCAACTCATTCGACAGGGAGGCATAGACCGGAACGAAGCGGAACGTCTGGTCGAGACCATGCGCCGCCAGATCCTGCAACTCTTCCCAGGGAAAGAGGAGACGTTCGAGCTTATTTATCGGCGGAGGTTCTCCCGGCTGATCGACGAGTACGTCCGAGACGACCCAAGAGGATGACAGTTCCACTCGTCTACAGTGAAGGGTACGTCATCGACCTGGGGGAGCACGTCTTCCCGGCGGTCAAATACCGCCGGGTACACGAACGCTTGCTGCAAGAGGGAAAGGCATCGCCGAACGACTTCCTGGAGCCGACGCCCATCACCGACGAGGAGGTGCTTCGCGTTCACACTGGCGAATACCTTCAAAAGATCCAGACCGGTACCCTGACCCCCGAAGACATCGCCCGGCTCGAGCTCCCTTTCTCGGAGGAACTGGTGAGGGGTGTCTGGTTGTCGACCGGCGGAACCCTGATGGCCTGCCAGCGAGCCTTGGAGGCAGGCGTTGCCATCAACCTCTCGGGTGGGTACCACCATGCTTTTGCCGATCATGGGGAGGGCTTCTGCCTGCTGAATGATGTCGCCATTGCGCTCGGCTCGCTCCACGCTCGAGGAACGATCGAGCAGTCGGCAATCGTCGATCTGGACGTTCATCAGGGGAACGGCACGGCGGCCATCTTCGCCGGCCGGCCAGAGGTCTTTACGTTCAGCATGCACCAGCAGAACAACTATCCTCTCGTCAAGCCTCCCTCCGATCTCGATGTGGGGCTGCCCGACGGGGCAAGCGGTGACCTGTACCTGGCCGCCCTCAGCCGCCACCTACCGGAGATTCTGGACAGCCATCGCCCCGAGCTCGTCGTCTATCTGGCGGGCGCCGACCCTTACCGCGGGGATCGTCTGGGGGGCTTGGGCTTGACGCGGGACGACCTCGCCGAGCGCGACCGGAGGGTTTTCTCCGAGGCGCGGGAGAGGTCGATACCGGTGGCGGTGGTTTTGGCGGGCGGGTACGCTGTCGACACGCAGGATACCGTGGCCATTCACGTCGCGACGGTGGAGGAGGCCGCGACGGCGACGGCAGAAGCCTAGATGCGGCTCAGAAGGAGCCGCTCCGTCTCGTTGATGGTCGAAGAGAGCTCCCGGTAGTTTTTCTTGTGGATGGGATCCGAGGTCAGTATACGCCGCAGCCCTTTAGTGACCGGGTGGCCGTTCACCGCCTCGAAGCGGAATCGGGTCAATCGAGAAAAGTATCGGGTCAAGGCGGACGGTTCGAAATAGACATCTCCACATAAGAAGATCCGATCGGAGAAAAGATCGCTCGCTATCTCCCCGCGCCCGTCTCCCTTCAATTGGGCGAAGCAGCCGAAGATGACCTTCTCGATGGCAAACAGGAGATTCTTCAGTTGCAGATCGATGGCCCGACTGATGGTCTCGTCCTCCACCACGTACTCGATGAGCCCTCGCTCGCTGAAGCTCCGTAGGTTCGCGGGAGCAGACACCTCGGGAAGAACCTCGCCGGCTGGCTCGAGCTCGGCCGGAGTTTCTTCCAGCGGCGTGACCGGGATCTCCTGACTGACCGGCGTCTTGATTCGAGCCGCCTCATTCACCTGCCGATCGAAGAAGCTCTTGGAGAGCGTGCGCACGACTTTGTGAAACGTATTGAAACCAAACGTGGTCCCCAGTCGGAATTGAAGGTTCTCTTGAACGTCCCGAACCAGCCGGTCCCAGCTCCCGTCTCGGACCACCAGGCTGGCCAGATTTCCGTCCACCAAGACCCCGGCGGTGACCCGCGTGCTGCCAACGTGCACCACCATCCGCGCCCGGTGGGAGTCGTCGTCGTGTCTGAGGATGGGCAGGCCCGCCCCCAGCGCGGCGGCAACGATCTCTGGCACCAGGACGATGTCTTTGGAACGGATGCTGTGGTCGAGGCAGCTTCGCAGGTTGAGTTGCATCTGAAGGCTGGCGGCGGTGGGGACGGTCGCCCATAACCGTCGCCTCGACCAACTCGAGGAGGGGGGAACGACAATCTCCAGGAAGCTGCTGAGCACCAATGGATCTTCCAGGCGTCCGGGAAAGACGCAGACGATGTCGTTGGACTTACCTACCAGACGAAACGCTCTCTGGCCGACGGCGCGAATCTCCCTCCCGCTGACTTGCGCGAGAGCGGGCGTACGCTGTTCCTCCACGTCTCCTCGACGACGGGCGTGCAGGACGACGCACTCGCGAGAGTCGAGCGCCAGACCTATCTCCTGGTAGCTGAACACGTGTCCTTGGGTTCTCAGCTTGTTAAGGGTCTCTATTCAGTATCATATCGGCCGAAGCGTGTCAAAGAGGGAGTCTGATCGGCGAGGACCTCGAGATCTTCGTGTTATACTCGCTTCGGAATGAAGCGGGACGAGAGGGCCGTCTTGGTCGAGCGGCGTGCCCTTTCCCCGGATGCTCAATTGCTTTTCTTCGAGTCGCCCACTCTCTCCACCAGCTTCCTGCCCGGTCAGTTCACGATGTTGAGAGCACAAGGCGAGGGCTTGTTGCTGCGTCGTCCCTACTCCATTTGCTCCGCCGAGCCGGACAAGAGTCGCTTCAGTCTTCTGGTGAAGGTGGTTGGGCAAGGGACACGAGCCCTGGCCGAGCTGCCCCTGGGCGAAGATGTCTACTGTCTCGGGCCCCTGGGCACTTTTTTCCAGCCGCCCGCGGAAGGGAGGCAAGCGATCATCGTGGCGGGGGGCGTGGGTATTGCGCCGTTCCTCTGCTTTTGCGAGTCGCTGGCGCAACAAGGGATGATCGCGCAGGTCCTTCTGGGAGGACGCCGGGCACATGACCTCTACCTCAAGGACGACTTCCTGCGGCTGGGCATGGAGGTGGCCTGCGCCACCGAGGACGGGAGTCATGGTCACCGGGGGGTGGTGACGGATCTGTTGCCGGAGCTCTTGGACCGGTTCGAACGGGCTCAACTCTATTCTTGTGGTCCTTCGGGAATGTTGCGACGGGTGGCGGAGATGGCCGCACAACGGGACGTTCCACACCAGGTTTCCATCGAGCGGCGTATGGGCTGCGGCATGGGTTGCTGTCTGGGTTGCGTGGTCTTCACGCGTCGCCCTGAAGAGGCTGAAGCGGAAGGTGAGTACCGCCGAGCCTGCACGGAAGGGCCGGTCTTCGAAGCTGAGGAGATTCTCTGGGAGCGAGACCCGTATCCTCTTTGACTTCTGATGCATCCTGATCTTTCCGTCGAGATTTCCGGTCTGAGTCTCACCACTCCTCTTATCGCCGCCAGCGGCACGTTTGGATACGGCACGGAATACCGCGATGTGGTCGACTATTCCGCCCTGGGAGCGATCGTCGTCAAAGGGCTGTACCTGAATCCGCGGCCCGGTTGTCCTCCACCTCGCATTTGGGAAACGCCCTCCGGGATGCTCAATGCCATAGGACTGCAGGAAATTGGCGTGGCACGATTCATCGAGGAGAAGTTACCCGAGCTCCGTGGCCTCGGCCCCGCCATTCTGGTCAATATCTGCGGAAGCACGCTCGAGGAGTACGGGGAGCTGGCTCGCATCCTGAACGACGTGGAAGGAGTAAGTGGCATCGAGATCAACATCTCCTGCCCGAACGTTAAAGAAGGGGGCATACTGTTCGGCTGTGATCCCGACTTGGCGGCTCGCGTCACCGAGATCGTTCGCGCCGGGACCCGCCTGCCGGTGATTCCCAAGCTGAGCCCCAACGTCACGGACATCGCGGCCGTTGCCCGGCGCGTGGAATCCGCTGGGGCGGACGCCCTGTCGCTGATCAATACCATTCCAGCCATGGCCATCGATGTCGAGACGCGGCGGCCACGGCTGGCGAACGTGGTGGGCGGGCTTTCTGGCCCGGCGATCCGTCCCATCGCGGTCCGACTCGTCTATCAGACCGCCCAGGCGGTCAAGATCCCGGTCATCGGGATGGGTGGCATCGCAACGGCGGCGGATGCGCTCGAGTTCATCATCGCCGGTGCGCGAGCGGTGCAGATCGGCACCATGAACTTCGTCGACCCATCGGTTTGGTCGCGCACCCTCGCCGGTCTCGAGGACTATTGCCGGCGCCACCGCCTGTCCTCTATCTCCGAATTGACCGGGACGCTTCGTGCCGAGGGAGCCATGCCGTCCGGCTGGTAATGCCTCCTCCCACATTGATTGTCGCCCTCGATTCTTCCCAGACTCGGTCTGCGCTCGATCTCCGGGAACGGCTGGACGGCCTAGTGGACTTCTTCAAAGTCGGGAGCGAGCTCTTCACCAGCGGTGGGCCCCAGGTGGTGGAGGCGCTCGGCCGTTCCGGCGCGCGGGTCTTCCTGGATCTAAAATTTCACGACATACCGAACACGGTGGGACGCGCGGTGGCGGCCGCCTGTCGTCTGGGCGTGAGCCTGGTGGATGTTCACGCCTCGGGAGGCCAGGCGATGATGATCGCCGCCGCCGAGTCGGCACGGTTGGCGAGCCCGAAAGGGAATCGACCTCTTGTTCTTGGCGTCACGGTGCTCACGCACTTGGCGGACGAAGACCTACCGCAGCTCGGAATCGGGAACGCCAGCCGAGAGCAAGTGGTGCGCCTGGCGCGATTGGCTCATCGCAGCGGGTTGGATGGTGTGGTGGCCTCGGCGGCCGAGGTTGCCGCGGTCCGGGAAGCCACCGGCGACGAGCTGGCGGTTCTGGTGCCGGGGGTACGGCCCGGTTGGGCGAGTCAGGCTCACGACCAAGCCCGCATCGCGACTCCAGCCGAGGCGGCGCGCGCCGGGGCTCGTTACATCGTGGTGGGCCGGGCTATCACCACTCAAAAGGATCCCCGTGCCGCCGCCTTGCGGATTCTGGAAGAGCTGGAATCGGCCTCCGCGTCTTCGTCCCTATAGAGGATCACCATGGGGTTTGTCGCGCGCGGCAAGCGGTCCAAACCCGTCGAGCTCGTGCTCTACCGCAGAGAGGGCTGCCATCTGTGTGAGGAGATGCGAGCGGTGGTGGACTTGGTCTTGCGGGATGGAGGCGGAATTCCTGTGACCCTTCGCGAGGTGGATATTTCTCGCCACCCCGATCTGGAAGCCGCCTACGGCGAGCAGATCCCAGTTCTTCTGGTGAATGGACGCAAGGCCTTCAAGTTCCGACTCACCGAAGAAGCTCTCCGAGAGCGTCTACGAAGAAACGCCTGAGATCTTGGCCCGGTGCCCGACGGTGCCGGAAAAAAAGAGAAGACCCCGGCGCCAGCCGCCGGGGTCACCTCCGATGACCGATTACTTGGATGCGATTCGCAGATGGGCCCTGCGATTCTGCTGCCAGCAGCTCTCGTTCGATTCCGTACACATAGGTCGATCCTTCCCATAGCTGATGGTGCGGAGCCGGTTGGTGGGAACGCCGAGGGAGACGAGATAGTCCATGGCGGACCGGGCTCGACGC
Source organism: Vicinamibacteria bacterium (assembly GCA_035291825.1). GTDB lineage: Bacteria > Acidobacteriota > Vicinamibacteria > Marinacidobacterales > DATDRI01 > DATDRI01. The sequence continues at coordinate 17,244 of DATDRI010000287.1, forward strand.
TCCCCGAGTGCCAAGTTGTACTCGACCGTCCCTCGCTCGTCGCAGTGGCCTTCGATCTCGATGACCGCGGTGTTGTAGCTGAGCTTCAGCCAGTCGGCACTCCCGGCCAGCGCGTCTCTCGCGTCCGCCCGCAGATCCGACCGGTCGTAGTCGAAGTGGGCGTCCGACAAGTTCCGTTGAAGATCGGCGATGGCAGCGCGCGCGAAGAGCTCTGCTTCCGTTGGCGCTGGCGGCGGTGGCGGTGGGGGCGGTGGGGGCGGCGGTGGTGGCGGCGCTTCGGCCGGAGGAGGAGGTGGAGGGGGTACTTCCTTTCCACAGCCAACCAGCCCGGTCGCCAGAACCGTCACCAGGACAAGGAGCCCTAGCGAGGCTATCCAACGTCTCTTCACGAAGTCACCTCCTGCGCGTTATGATAGGTAAGCGTTGAAGTCGTTCCTCGTGACCCCAGTCACAGACCGCTCCGCTGCTGGAAGGCCAACGCGGCGCACGTTCGAACTGGAGTCACGGGACAGGCAAATACCTTAAGAGGGCGTTAGTCTAAACGCCAAAGCGCAGGTTTGTCAATTATTATGGCAAAAAATCAAACGCGGGAGCCTAAGAGCAAGGTACTGACCCAGCAGATGTTTATCTTCGCGGTGGTGGTGGCAGCCGTCACCGGCTATCTCTTCTTTCAGGCAGGGAACGAGGCCCCTGCGCCTCCCGCCGCTTCGCCCAGCCCGCCCCCAGCCGTTCAGGCCCTGGCGGCGGGGGACACGCTCCCGGTAGTCCCCCTTATGTCGCTCACCGGCGAGCGCTTGGAGCTGCGTCCCCCGAGTGACGCCCGTCCGGTGCTTCTCTTCGTCTTCTCTCCCACTTGTTCCATTTGCCACGAAACGCTGCCGGTCTGGAAGGAGCTCTACCAAGCGGCGCAGGCGCAAGCGGTCGAGGTCGTGGGGCTTTCCGTCCTCCCGCCCGCCACCACCGCGCAGTACGTGCGTGCCAACGAAGTCCCCTGGAACGTGTATTCTTTTGCCGGCAACGACGCCATCCGCACCATGCGTATCGAGCGGGTGCCCTTCACCGTGCTCCTCGACGGGACGGGCAGGATCTCGCTGGCCATCGGGGGACGGTTGACCGCCGACCAGCAGGCCGAAATCGCCCGCGCCTTCGAGACCGAAACCCCCGGCTAGGCCGTACCCCGCTACCATGGAGAGAACTCCCTAACCGCTTGTACGGAATTGGATTGTCAGATTGGAGGGTTCAAGAATCTGGACAGATTCTTTAAGGGACTGGATATCTTTTACAAACGGCTGATTGCCGATTCGGATCGCATCACCTGCTGCACGAAAAAGGAGTGAACCCGTGGGTCACTCGTCAGTTCCGGGTGAAAGGTGGTCGCCAGGATCCGCCCCTGGCGCATGAAGACCGGGTCTCGCCGGTGGTAGGCCAGGACTTCCACTCCCCGCCCGACCTCGACAATAACGGGTGCTCGGATGAAGACCATCTCCAGCGGAGGTGCGCCCAGAGCGGGGCAGGGCTCGTGGGCGATGTGACTTTCCAACTGTCGTCCGTAGGCGTTCCTTTCAATCGAAACATCCAGCAGGCCCAGGGAAAGTTGCTTCGGAGATAAGGCCTCCCTTGCCAGTAGAATCGCCCCGGCGCAGGTCCCGTAGAGTGCGCCTCCTCGCCGGTAGAACTCCTCAATGGGCGAAAGCAGCGACTCTCCGACCATGAACTTGAGCATGGTCGTGCTCTCGCCGCCCGGCAGGATGAGGCCTGCCAGTCCCTCGAGCTCTTGCCCGTGCCGGACCAGACGTGAATCGACGCCCAAGCCGTCCAGGACGCGGCGGTGCTCGGAATAGTCTCCCTGGACCGCGAGGATGCCGACTCGCCGCGGGTCTTCGTTCACAGGTGTTTTACCAGCCCCGTGTTTGAAGGAGGTCTTTGGGATCCAGGCGCGAGACATCGATTCCTGGCATGGCCTCCCCCAGGTCCTGAGAGATCTCGGCAAGGATCTTGGGCTCGTTGTAGTGAGTGACCGCCTTGACGATCGCCTCCGCCCGCTTCGCCGGGTCCTCCGATTTGAAAACGCCCGAGCCCACGAAGACCGACTCCGCTCCGAGCTGCATGCACAGCGCCGCGTCGGCGGGAGTGGCAACGCCCCCGGCGGCGAAATTGGGAACCGGCAGCTTTCCGTTCTCCGCGACCCAGCGCACCAGCTCGTAGGGGGCACCCAGCCGCTTGGCTTCCGCCATGAGCTCCTCATCATCCATGACGGTGAGGCGGCGCATCTCCCGGTTCACTTGCCGGAGATGCCGCACTGCCTCCACGATGTTGCCCGAGCCGGCTTCGCCCTTGGTTCGAATGAGGGCAGCTCCTTCGCCAATGCGACGCAAAGCCTCGCCGAGATCCCGGCAGCCGCAGACGAACGGAACCTTGAAGGCGTGCTTGTCGATGTGGTTTTCTTCGTCGGCCGGAGTCAGAACCTCGCTCTCGTCGATGAAGTCGACGCCCAGCGTCTCCAGAATCTGGGCTTCCACGAAGTGACCGATGCGCACCTTGGCCATCACCGGGATGCTCACCGCCTGCATGATCTCGCGAATCCTGTTCGGTGAGGCCATGCGGGCGATTCCACCTTCCTTACGAATGTCGGCCGGGACACGCTCCAGGGCCATTACCGAGACGGCCCCCGCATTTTCGGCGATCTTGGCTTGCTCCGCGTTGGTGACGTCCATGATCGTCCCGCCTTTCAGCATGTCGGCCAGGCCGGTCTTTAGTCTAAGCTCAGTGGCCATCGTCGTTTCCTCCCGTTAAATATGAAACATCGGCTCGCCCGCCGGTTGCAGCGGTCGCCCGCGCTCTTCGGCCACCCGCCGCTCGATGAGACTTCCCAGGCGCCGCACGCCCTCTTCAATGCGGTCGGCGGGTACCCGAGAGATGGACAAGCGCAGAAAGCGTTCGCCCTCGCCGCTGGTAAAGAATTGACTGCCGGGCGTGAAGAGAACGCCTTCTCGAGCTCCTTGTGAAAGCAACTCCTCGCTGGAGAGGTGCTCGGGCAGAGTGATCCAGAAGGCGTAACCGCCCTCCGGCTCGGTCCAGGACACTTCGCTCGGAAAGTGGCGGTTCATGGCCTGCACCAGGATCCCGCTCTTCTCGCGATTCACCCGAGCCAAGTTCTGGAGATGCTCCTGATAGTGGCCTCGCTCACAAAACTCCAGAACGGCTGCTTGCAGGAGCAGGCTGGTATGGTAATCGGTGAACATCTTGGCGCGACTGAGAGTCCGAACCAGCTCGGGCGGTGCCACGATCCATCCCAAACGAAGTCCCGGGAAGAGTCCTTTGGAGAAAGTGCCCAGGTAGAGCACCCTGCCTTCCATGTCGAGGGCCTTGATGGGGGGCAGGGCCTGCCCGTGAAAACGAAGCTCGGAGTCGAAGTCGTCCTCGATAATGGGTACCCCGTACCGGCTCGCCAAATGAAGAAGCTTCCGTCGGGTGTCGAGATCCATCGTCAGGCCGGTCGGATTGTGGAAAGTGGGCATGGTGTGGATGAGCCGCACCGAAGTGTGAGCCAGCGCGGATTCCAGGGCTTCCTGATCCATGCCTCGATCGGTCATGGGAATGCCGAGGACATGAGCCTGGTAATGGGCGAGGACGGGAAGGACCGCCGTATAAGTCGGGCTCTCCACCGCGACCGTATCTCCAGGGTTCACCAGGGCACGAAACAAGAGATCGAGACCCTGCTGCGAACCGTTGACGATCAAGACGTGCTCGGCGCTCGCCGGCACGTTCCTCTCCACCAGCTTCTCGGCGATGAACTGGCGCAGCGGTGGATAGCCGGCCACCGGCCCGTATTGGAGAAGCTCCTTTCCTCGACGCCGGAGCACCGTATCGATGGTCTTGCGGAAGGGCTCGATGGGGAAGAGCTCTTCATCGGGGATGAGCGACGCGAAGTCTACCGGATCCGGATGTTGAGTGGGCGGCGTGCTGGGGAGGAAGTGCCGGCTCGCCGCCTCCATGGCTCGGGAAAGAGACCAGGTCAAAGGCGTGGTGGTGCGCTGGGGCTCCGCGAGGTCGAGCACGAACGTCCCCTGGCCCACGTGGGAGCGCACCAGGCCCTCGCTGGCCAAGCCATCGTAGGCGCTGGCGATGGTGGCTCGGTTCACGCTCAGGCGCCCCGCCAGGTCGCGGCTCGCCGGCAGACGCGTGCCGGCTGCCAGCTCCCTGCTGGCGATGAGCCGGGCGATCTGGGACCGGACTTGTTCGTAGAGCGGCACCTCGGAGCTCCGGTCCAGCGTCAGGAGAAGTTTGGGCGATTGGACCATACCAATATCTTATAACTGCTTGGATAGATTTTGTCAATACCAGGCCAATAGACTGATTGGCCTTCTTTCGACCAGTCCAATTGGAGGAAGAACCGCGAGGACGGGGCTACTTCAGGGAGAGCTCGAAGACCTTCGCTTCGATGAATAGATCCAGGAGATCCGCGTCCAACTGTCCGGCTCTGGCGTCTTGCCGGAGGATGTCGAGCGCCTTTTCCGTCGGTACGGCTTTCTTGTAGGGGCGGTCGCGGGCGGCGAGGGCGTCGAAAATATCGGCGATGGTCATCATGCGGGTCTGAGGAGGAATCTCCTCGCCGCCAAGCCCGTAACGGTACCCGCTCCCGTCCAGTTTCTCGTGATGGCTTCTGGCGATCTTGGGGATCTTCTGGAGGTCTCGAGTCCACTCGATCTCGTAAAGAAAATCGAAGGTGTGCCGAACGTGGTCCTGGATCTGTTTGCGTTCTTGATCGGTGAGCGTGCCCTGAGGGATGGTGAGGGCCTGGAGCTCGTGCGGCTCGAGGTAGGGACGAGCTTCCGCCAGAACGCCCGGGAACTGGAGACGCCCGATCTCCCGGATCTTATCGAAGCCCTCCACGTGAGTCACGGTAGGCTGGTTCCTGGTCACGATTTCGGTGAGTGCCTCATCGACTTCCGCCATTCTTCGTTGAAGCTCCGCCTCCATGTCGACGAGGTCGTGGGGCGAGGGATGGTCCTTCCGTTTGACCAGCCGCTTCAAAAGGCTCCTCAGAAGCTGCACTTCAATCGTCCGCTTGATGGTTTGAAATCGCTCCCGGAGCACGTCCAGCTGGCCGTAGTACAGCTTGGTGGCTTTCACCAGGACTTTTTCCGTCACGCCCACTTTCCCGAAGTCATGAAGAAGGGCGGCGTACTTGAGCTCTCGGATCTCCTTCTCCCCCAGATTGAGAGCGCCATAGGGACCGGTCACCGTTCGGTTCACCACCCTGGCCAGCTCGGTGGTCATGTCGGCCACCCGCCGGGAGTGGCCTCGGGTGGTGGGGTCTCGGCTTTCGATGGCGCGGACGGAAGCCTGGACGAAGTCGTTGAAAAGCTTCTCGATACGCTGATAGAGCCGATTGTTGTCGACCGACACCGCCGCCTGGCTGGCCAGCGAACGGACGAGCTGCTCATCGACGGCGGTGAAGGGCACCACCTGGGACACGAAACTCTCCGGCTGCAGCAAGCGGCTCGACCAGGTTCGTTTCTTGTTGATGAGCTGGAGGACGCCGATCGTCTCACCCACGTGGTTCTGCATGGGCACGACCAGCATCGAGCGGGTGCGATAGCCGGTCGTCTCGTCGAAACTGCGGTTGATGGTGAAGGGTTTGTCGGGTGGGAGGTGGTAGGCGTCCTCGATGTTCAGGGTGACGCCCTTCTCCGCCACGTAGCCGGCGATGCTGTCGGGAGTGATGGCGAGCACGTCCTCTTCGAACTTGAAGTCGCGAGAGTCGTTCTGGGCAAGGCGGAAGCGGAGCCATCTTCCACGGACCCTCTGTTGGTCGCCGGTGCGGTTCTCGGGACCGACCGGCATGTCGATGCTCTCGATCAAGAACAGGCTCCCCGCGTCAGCCTGAGTGATTTCACGACTCTTGGTGAGAATGAGATTCAGCAGGCGATGGTGGTCACGTTCCGCGGAAAGAGCGATGCCGATGGCATTGAGCTCTTCGAGCTCCCGGGCCTTCAGCTCGGCGGCCATCTGCGATTCCAGGAGACTACGCTGCGACTCCAGAAGGCGGCCGGCGCTGCGAAGCGTGCGGAGCAGCTCTCTTTCCTGGGGGGCATCGGACAAGACGTCGAACACCAACTCTTCCATGGCCAGCGAGTCGCCGTCACCACGTTCACTCACCGCCACCACCGGTAGGGCGAAGGGGAAGGACTCTCTCGCCACTCGCCGGAGCTGATCCGGGCGTTCCCGAAGCAGCTCCCCGTCCACCACCAACAAAGCGCCCGCCTCCGGAACAGGGCGGGAAGCGGAGAAATCACCAACCCTGAACTCGCGGTGAATCTCGGGGTACTTGTCCGGGGAGAGCCAGCCCTTTCGCTTCGTCCACACCAGAAGATGGTGCATGCCTATCCTTTTCGATTCGGCTGGGTGAGGCTATGCTATCGGTTTGTCGATGCCCGGTCAAACCCGCTGCGAGACGCGTTCAATTCTTGCCGTTGGGCGAGCGCGGAGACGGCTTTCGGGAACGGTGGTAGTGATAGACGATTTCAACCTGAGCCGAGGCCCTCAAGCGAGTACGGTCGCAGCTCCCGGACTGCCCGGACGGCTTCCTGGCTGTCTCACCTCGGTGAACGAGAGAGCAGGCGAGTATAAGTAGGCCGACAGTCAGCCTACATCATTCTCTGGAGAATCTTCTGCGACTGCTCCTTGGTCAAGGATGCCGAGCGATGGGCGATGGGTCCACCCGTTTCCAGAATGGGCTCGAGCTGATCGAGCGACGGCCGATCTACCTCGAGGAACAACCCGGTGTAGATGGTGTCGCCCCACATCAGGCCCTTCTCGCAGGCCGCCTTCCAATCCCGGGGATCGTGCCCTTCGTCCTCGAGTTTCTTTATCCGCGGCCGGAAGAAGGTGTAGGTGTTGTCGTGGTTGAACGTGACGCACGGGCTAAAGATGTCGATAAGCGAGAATCCCTTGTGTTGAATGGCCTTTTTCATGAGGTCCACCAGGTGCTTGGCATCGCCGCTGTATCCCCGAGCGACGAAAGTAGCCCCGTTCATGATGGCCGAGGTGATCGGGTTCACCGGCATCTCGATGTTGCCGAAAGGCGTGCTCTTGGTCTTCATGCCGATGCTGCTGCTGGGAGAGACCTGCCCGGTGGTCAGACCATAGATCTGGTTGTTCATCACCAAGTAGGTCACGTCCACGTTGCGGCGCGCGGTGTGAACGAAGTGGTTGCCGCCGATTCCGTAGCCGTCGCCGTCGCCGCCGGTGCAGATCACCGTGAGCTCGTGATTAGCCATTTTGACGCCGGTGGCCACGGCGAGCGTCCGACCGTGCAGGGTGTGCATTCCGTAGGCGTTGAAGTATCCAGGGAAGTTGGACGAGCAGCCGATGCCGCTGATGGTCACGATCTCGTGCGGCTGGAGGCCGAGCTCGGCGCAGGCCTTCTGGAGGCCGTTGAGAACACCGAAGTCACCGCAGCCCGGACACCAGTCCGGATCGGTCTTCCCTTTGAAGTCCTTTGGTTTCAGCTCAACGACGCTGGTTGCGGTAGACATGCTTTATCTCCTCCCTTAGACCATGACCTCTTGATAGGGAACGTAGTGGTTCGTCTTCCCGGCTAATTGCTCCAATACGCCCTCCACGATGTGGTGGGGCATGAACGGCTCCCCATCGTACTTACGAATATGCCCATCGGCACTGAACCCGGTCTCGCTCCGTAAGTAGCGGGCGAACTGTCCGGAGTGATTGTTCTCGACGACGATCGTCTTCTTGGCGCGGGAGAGGATGCCTTGGATCGCATCGGCGTGGAAGGGGACGATCCATTTGATGGCCAGCTGATTTGCGGTGACGCCCTTTTCTTTGAGCAGTGCCACTGCCTCCTTGATCACACCATAGGTAGAGCCCCACCCGATGAGCGTGACATCCGCGTCCTTGGAGCCTTCGAGCTCCGGTGCGGCGACGTCGTTCACGGCGTTGGCGAGCTTGCGGGCTCGCTTCTCCACCATTTTTCGTCGCTTGTGAGGGTTGGTGAACTCGTCACTGATCAAGACCCCATCTTCGTCGTGCTCGTCGGTGGCGACGACGTGGACGTACCCCTTGAGACCGGGAATGGCACGCGGGGAAACCCCGCTCTTGGTGTCCTTGTAACGCTGGTAGCCGTCCTGGCTGGTAGACTCGGTGATCAACTCCCCGCGCTCGATCTTGGGGTGCATGTTGATCGCTTCCGGATCGGCACTGAAGGTACCCTCGGAAATCAGCAGATCGGAGATCACGATGCCCGGGCACTGAGCCTTGTCGACCAGATTGAAGAGTTCGGGGATGGTATTGAAGGCGTCCAGGGCGTTCTTCGGCGCCACGATGAAACGCTGAAAGTCACCCTGACTGGCGCCCAGTACCTGCCACAGATCGCCCTGCTCGGTCTTGGTGGGGACTCCGGTGGAGGGTCCGGCGCGCTGTACGTTGATGAAGACGACCGGCACTTCCATCATCCCCGCCATGCCTATTGCTTCGGTCATCAGAGCGAAGCCACCACCGGAGGTCGCGCACATGGCGCGGGCCCCGGTATGAGCGGCGCCGATGGCCATGTTGGCGACGCCGATCTCGTCTTCCACCTGGCGCACCATGATCCCGAGATCGCGGGCATTGGTGGCCATCCAGTGGAGAACACCGGTCGAGGGGCTCATCGGATACGCGCAGTAGAATTTGACGCCGGCCGCCGCCCCTCCCATCGCCAGAGCCTCGTTGCCGGTCCAGACCGCCAGCGGCTTTTTTCCTTCCGGAAGGGGCTGGGGGAAGGCCTTGACGTTCGCCTTCGCATAGTCGAAACCGGCTCGGGCGACGCCCACGTTCTCGTCGACCATATCCTGGCCTTTTTTCTTGAACTGAAGGGTGAGGGCGTTCTCCAAGACTTTGAAATCCAGGCCGAACAAGAACATGCAGACCCCGAGGGCAACCGTGTTCTGTACGAGCTTGTTCCGGCTATTGTTGCTGAGCTCGTTCACCGGCATGGGGCAAAGCTCCGCTCCCTCCGCCGTCTTTCCCGGCTTGATCTCGTCACCATTAAAGATGATCCGGGACCCTGGCCCCATCAATCTCAGATGTCGGTCCATGGTGTCCTGGTTCAAGGCTAGCAGCAGATCGAGCTTGTCTCCATGGGAGAGGATCTCATGGTCGCTGACCCGCACGGTGAGAAAGATGTGCCCGCCACGGATGATGGACTGGTAGGCGTTGTAGGCGTACAGGTGGAGGCCACGACGGACGAAAGTGCGAGCCAGAATGTTACCGGGGGTGGCGATTCCTTGTCCGGCCGCTCCTCCGATGGCCAGGGCTAGGTCGTACTTCTTAGCGCTCATCAAAACTCCCCAAAGTCAGTGTATCTGATGGTTAGGACCATGCCAGTGAGCCTCCCTTTCCAGAGTGCGGAAGCTCAGCGCAAGACGTCCAGAGCTCGACCCAGAAAAAGGGGAGGCGAACAGCACCGAGCCCGAACTGTGGATCTTAGCATTCTCGGCCGGTGAGGCCAAGGGAATAGTCCTGCGGCAGAGGGGACGGGAATCCGGGCCCGAGGGGGAGGAGATCTCAGCTGGCCTGCTGCTTCCGAAAGGCCTCCGGCTGGATGCCATATTTCTTCATGACATCGTAGAAATCCTTGCGGTCCTTCTTTGCTAAGCGGGCGGCCTGGCTGATGTTGCCCTGACAGATGCGGAGCACCTGGGAGATATACTCCTTCTCGAACTCCCGCTTCGCTTCCTTGAAGGACTGGAACTTGTTGGAGGACACCGGTACGTGGAAAAACAGGTCTTCGGCTGTGATGACGTTGTTCCGGGTCAGCACCATGGCCTGTTTGACCTTGTTTTTCAGCTCTCTAATGTTCCCCGGCCACTGGTAGGTCATCATCTTCTGTATGGCGGCCGGTGAGAAGCCCTCCACCACCTTCCCCAGCTCCTTGTTGAACTCGGTGAGGAAGTGGTTGATGAGGAGCGGTATGTCCTCCTTGCGCTCCCGCAGGGGCGGGATGTGCACCGGAATCACGTTCAGGCGATAGAAGAGATCCTCGCGGAACGACTTATCGGCGATGGCCTGGATGAGATCCTTGTTGGTCGCGGCGATCACCCGAACGTCCACTCGAATGGGACGAGTCGACCCGATGCGCTTGAACTCCCCGTCCTGGAGGACGCGCAAGAACTTGACCTGAGTGGTGGTGGGCAGCTCGCCGATCTCGTCCAAGAAGAGAGTCCCGCCGTGCGCCTCTTCGAACAACCCCTTCTGATCGGTTCTGGCGTCGGTGTAGGCACCCTTCATGTGGCCGAAGAGCTCGTTCTCGATGAGGTTCTCCGGAATCGCACCGCAGTTCTCGACGACGAAGGGACGGTCGGCTCGCTTGCCGGTATAGTGAATGGCTCGCGCCACCAGCTCCTTTCCGGTACCCGACTCTCCGTAGATGATTACCGGAACGTCGTTTTGCGCGACGATGGAGATCTGGGTGAGTAGCTCTTCAATCTTCGGGCAGGAGCCGACGATGTAGTCCGACTTCCGCCGGCTCATGATCTTGTTGCGGACCTGCCGGGCTTCCGATGTCGTAATCTGCTTGTCGAGGGCCCTCTTGACCTTCAGCACCAAGTCTTCCACGTCGAATGGCTTGGTGACGTAGTGGTAGATCCCATCCTGCATCAACTCGACCGCCTCGTTCACCTCTCCATAGGCGGTCATGACGATGATGGGAATGTTGGGGTTGAATTGAGATACGGCCCGCACCAACTCGTCACCGCGGAGCTTGGGCATCCGCAGGTCGGTGATGATCAAGTTGAAGACCTCCTTGCGGATCAAATCGAGCCCTTCTTCCCCATTGGGGGCGGTCTGGACGGCGTAGCCCTCGCGCTCGAGACGCTGGCGCAGCATGCGCTGCATGCTGGCATCGTCATCCACAACAAGGACTTGCGATCCAGTAGGCTCGTTCATTGTGACGGCTCCGTTTGTTGTGCTGTTAGGGGTGTGGGGAAAATTATACATTACTTGCCTCTCCAATGGAAACACGTGTCAGGTCCTGGGGGCTGGGCCCCGGCAGAGTGGCTCGTTTTCCAAAGCCCTGCCGGACCCGCTCGGGGAGGCCGTGCCGCCGGAGCAAAGCCAGGCCTCGCCGAATCGACGGCCATTGGTTGGGGTGGGGTTGTCCTGCCGTGCGAGTACGAAGGCTCTCCCAAGTGAGCGCCAGTCCGTCACGGATTCCCGGGGTCCAGAGCAGCCGGTCCCATGGGGATCCGAAGACGGCTTCAGGAGCCGGACTCAGAAGAGCGTCGGTCTCGAGCCTTGCGGCCCGCTCTTGCTGCCGCCCCGACACCAGAGGCTGCAGCGTTCTCAGTGCGTTTCGAATCTGTTCGGTTGGAAAGAGACGATGGCAGAGCGAAAGGCCTCCATAGACCAGAGGAGCTAGCCGGCGCGAAGAAGCGCGCTCGAAGAAATGATCCCAACTGAGCTCCGGCCGTTGAGAAAGAAGGTAGGCATCGCAGGCGTTCACCGCCGGCTGCCGGAAGCCGTGCTGGAAGCTTCCATGGAGGCATAGATGAAGAAGATGATCCTCGGCCGCCAAGGTGCGGGCGCCGAGATGCGCCGCCGGTCGCGACCGGTCGAAGAGAGACTCGATGTCGACGGCCAGGTAATCGGGACAGCTGGTGAGGCTGGTGTGGACCTCCAAGTACGTGCCGGAGTCTTTGTGCCGGAGCGAGCACGCATGATCGGTGGCCTGATGGGGCCGATAGCCCAGCTCCTCCGCCAATCCCGAAACGAACGCCAGGTCCTCCGTTCGGACCAATATGTCCAAGTCGCCCATCGGTCGGAGCGCCGGGCTCGGGTACAACCATCCGGCAAACGCCGCTCCCTTGAGCATGACCAGTGGCCTACCACCTCGCCCCGCCTTTCTGACTCTCTGGACTAACGACTGGGCGTGCTCGAACAACAAGAAGTTGTGCACGAGGTTCGTGTAGTAGGCGCTCTCCAGGCTCCGCCAGACGCTGCTCGGCACTGCGCTCTCGAGCTTCCGCCTTCTCAATCCCTCGAAGAGGAGACTCGCCAGCCGGTGACGACGCGCGGAGGCGGTGACCCAGGACCAATCGGCGTCCGCCAGCCGACGCTCGTCGGCGAGTGCCGCGCCGCAATCCTCGCCCAGGCCAGTACGGACCAGGGCAAAGTAGAGCTCGGTGTCACGCCTCATGGACGCTCTCCCGCCAGCCCCGCGGTGGTACCCACCAAGCGCCGCCTCAGCGCCGCCTTCCATCGGACCAGCGGAGGGTAGTACCGATTCAAGAGAAGCCCGACGCGTCGGGCGAGCGGTCCGCCCAGCGGAACGAAGAGCAGCCCCTCGACACCCAGGACCCTGCCCAAGAGTTGGTGGCGATCCACCAGGCGGTCGGAGACTCCCGCCGAGTCGCCCTTCGTCCGGAGTTTCTCGCCTTCGTGCCCGACCACCCGGTGTACGACCAAGCGTCCACTGGCGGCTCGAAAGAGAACGATCTCGCCCACCGTGGGTGCTGGCGAGCAAGGTGCGATCCGAAGGAGGGAGCCCTTTCTCAAGAAGGGCTTCATGCTGGATCCGGAGACCCGCAGGCGCAGAGTCCACCCCGATCCTAGGAGAGACTCCGCCAGGTCAGCCGTAGGTATCTGTCTTTTCATAGCCATGCCGTCGGAAAACACCCCCTCTAGTGCAAGCGCCATGCCATCGCGTCGTCATATCCTTAAGCTAAAACATTGAAAAAAAGGAACTTAAAGAAATGAGGGATTCTGGCAACGGGACCTCGCCCTCAGGGCGGGTGGAAATTCACCCCCGTTTCAATGGGGGTCCTTTCCCGGTGATCTCATGAACGTGTCTCGCCATGGAAGATATGGCAGTATCTTATTGTTAAGAAAGATTTTAGTGGCGGAGGAGCTCGATCCCAAGGATTGTTGTATCCATGTGGGAGGATACCTACAAACCCATCGAGATAGATGTCAGGGGCGCTTTTCTACGAAGACAAAATACGACCCGTTCCCCGGAGGCCCTTCGAAGCCGGTGGGACTGAGGGCGCTCACCCGCCAGAAATAAGTGCCTGGCTCCAGTCCATTGATTCTCACCGATGTCCTGGCTCCGGTGAGCCGCTCCTCGACCAGATCGAAGAACCCCTCATCACGAGCGATCTCCAGTCGGTAGGATTGCGCTCCCGCGACCGGGGTCCAGCGAAACACGCCATCGAAAACGGAGGCGCGGAAGACTTGCTTCGCCTGGGGTTCCAAGAGCTCGCTCGGGGCAGAAGGGAGGGGCTCCAGTCCAGTCAAGTCACCGTCTCCCCGGGACAGGATCCCGCTGTGAGCAGGTACCAGCTGGGTCCGGTCGCCGGCCAGAAGCTCCACCGTGCCCTCGAGAACCTCCAGCCGGGTGGCTTGCCCGGCCTCGACTTTGAGCCGAAAGTCCGTGCCGCGAATGATGGTGCTGGCGGTGGGGGTCTCGATGACGAAGTCGCCTTTCGGCGTCCCCACGGTTCGGGACCAGATGTT
>DATDRI010000288.1:0-2971 GCA_035291825.1 Vicinamibacteria bacterium
TCCCACGGACTGGAGGCCGTTCCACCACGGTTCGAGAACCCATTGCCATAGCGCGTACCAGCCAAAGACGGCGAGCCCCGCCACGCTCAGCCACGCCCAGGAAAGCTCCTGGGACGCATTTTCGAATCGCTCGGGCAGCTCATCGGCCTCGCCCAGAGCCTCGCGCAGCAAGGCGGTCTCGCGCTCGAGCGCTTGGAGCAATCTCCCGCAGGCGGTGCACGCGGAAGCGTGATTCGCCACTTCGACGGATCGGCTCTCGCTGAGCTGGCCATCCAGGTGGCGAAGGTACGTCAGCTCGTCGATGTGATTCATGCCCTGCCTTCTTTGTCGAGCATCCCTCGCAGCCGACGACGTGCCCGCAGGAGTAAAACGCCCACCAGGGACGAGGTCACGCCGAGCACCTCGGCGATTTCCTCATAGCTGAGTTCGGCGTAGTACCGCATCACGACCGCCAGGCGATCCCGGTCGCTCAGCCGAGCCAAGGCGGAGCGGACGTCTCGCCGATCTTGCTCGGCGAGTAGTTGGGTGAGCGGTCCCGGCTCTGGACTCTCCGCGATCAAGGCATCCAGGTCGCCGGTCTCCCTCTGGCGTCGCCGCCGGCGAAGCTCGTCCCAACAGTGGTTCGCTGCCAAGCGGTACAACCAGGGTCGAAACGGCCGCTCGCTGTCGTACTGGGTGAGTCTGAGTCTCGCTTTCATGAAAATCTCCGCAGTCGCATCCTCGGCATCCTGGCGGGTGGGGAGAGCACGCCGGCACAGTCGAAACACCGAGGGTGCCAGCTCCTGGTAAAGCACTCCCCAGGCGTCCGCCTCGCCCCCTCGGACCCGCGCCACGGTTTGGACGATGTCTGCCTCGCTCATCATTCGTCCATCTCCAGTACGATTTCGGAGAGGGGGATATTACAGCCGATCCCCGCCCACCATCCGTTCCCGGCTCTTTATTCTTCGGCGGGCGGGGTTTTCCACCACACCAAGGCTCGTTCCCTACATTCATGTAAGCATCTAGATCTAAATGACCTATGGCGCAAGGCTGTTCCGCCTAGAGCGATTCGTTTCAATATGCAAACATCGCTAGATGGAACTAGGGGGAAGATCCCACGGGCTGCATGGTGAGTCCGTATCCATCGAGGCGGGTCGTTAGGTAACCTTTGATTTGGGACGGGGTTAGAGTGAATTTCCACTTCCAGCCGAACGTTTTGCCAGCGGCACACGTCTTGCTCTCTATAGAAGATAGGGATTGGTGCATGCAGGATGAGCTGGTGGGAAAGCGGCTGCGGGAGTACGCCATCCTCCAGTGCATCGGCACGGGAGGCATGGCGAGGGTCTACAAGGCGCGCCACGTCTTGCTCGATGAGCTTCGCGCCATCAAACTTCTGAACCTGGAGAGCTCGGAGTCCGCGGAGGAGTTCAAGGCTCGCTTTCAACGGGAAGCGCAGATCCTCGTTCGGTTGAAACACCGCCACCTGGTCACCGTTCACGAGTTCGGAATCCTCGGAAAAGACGTTCTCTTCATGGTGATGGAGTATCTGGAGGGTGCCAGCCTGCGCAGTCGCTTACGTCAAGAGGGCTGGCTTCCGGTTCCGGAATGCATCGAGATCGCAAGACAGGCGTGTTTGGGACTCGCCGCCGCGCACCAACAGGGAGTCGTACATCGAGACGTCTCTCCCGACAACATCGTGCTGGTTGCCAACAACGAGGGGGAGACCGTCAAGATCATAGACTTCGGGATCGCCAAGAACGTCATTGCCATCGACGCTGCCAAACTCACCGACACGTTGAAATTCGTGGGGAAGGCCGAGTACTGCTCGCCGGAGCAGATTCAAGGGCAGACTCCGGGACGGGACATCGATGGGCGCTCGGATATCTACTCCCTGGGTGTCACACTCTATGAAATCCTGACCGGGTCAAGACCCTTTCGCGCCAAGACGCCCCAGGGCTACATCGCCAAACACCTTCGCTCGGCCCCCACTCCCTTCGAAGACACGAACCCGGAGGTCAGGATTCCTGCCGGGCTGGCCGATCTGGTGATGCGTATGCTGGAAAAGGATCGCAACCGGCGACCAGCTTCCATGGGCGATCTGTTCCAAGAGTTGACGGCAATGGCCCACGAGCTCCCTGTCCCGACCCCGGTGTGGTGAGACAACCGGGTTTCACTACATGCCGCTTAACAAGTTGGGTCGTTCGCTTTTGATCTCGAGCGTCTCCCCACGATGACTTGCCCTGGCTGCGGGAAGCTCAATCCGCAAGATCTCGTGGAATGCCAGTCCTGCGGAGAGCTACTCGTCGACATCTTCGGAGCCAAGGACTCCATCGTCGAAGCCGCCTCTCCTGAACCCGCCGGCGAAGAGGCACTCTCCGCCGGCCGGCCGGTCAGCGCGGTGATGACCGCCGTGCTCCCGCGGCACGCCCGATTCGGAGATCGCTACGAGATCCTGGATTTGATCGGCGAAGGGGGAATGGGCCGCGTTTATCGGGCTCGTGACCTAGAGCTCGATCGTCTCATCGCTCTGAAGACCATTCGAAGGGAAAAGGGCGGTGATCCCGACGTGGTTCGCCGTTTCAAACAAGAGCTGGTGCTCGCCCGTCGCATCACCCACAAGAACGTCGTCCGCATCTACGACCTGGGAGAGGCAGAGGGCATCAAGTTTTTCACCATGGAGCTCCTGGAGGGGGAGAGTCTCAAGCAGTTCATCCAGAGACACGGCAGGATTCCCATCGCTCGAGTCCTGGAGATGCTCCAGCAGATGCTGAGTGCTCTCCAAGAGGCGCACCGTCAAGGGGTCATTCACCGGGATCTGAAGCCGCAAAACATCATGGTCAGCCCCGAAGGGACACCGCACATCATGGACTTCGGCATCGCCCGCTCCGCCGAGAGCTCCGGTCTGACCGCCACCGGAAGCGTCCTGGGAACTCCTGACTACATCGCGCCCGAACAGGTGGCGGGAGAGGAGACCAACGCCCAGACCGATCTG
>DATDRI010000289.1:0-13430 GCA_035291825.1 Vicinamibacteria bacterium
GCTGCATAGGAGCTCCGTTGATCGGACTCGAGCTTCTCGAAGAACGTGCGATCCAACAGGCGCCTGACCGGCGCCTGACCACTTTGATTAGTGCCCATACCTCTCTTGGCGCCAGCGAGTGAGCCAGGGAGGCGCCTGACCGGCGCCTGACCGGCGCCTGACCACTTTGATTAGAGCACCTACGCCTTTTGGCGCCAGCGAGTGCGCCAGCGAGGCGCCTGACCACTCTGATTAGAGCACGTTACCCATGTTGGCGCCAGCACGAGCTCAAAGGCAGTCAAGGAAAAGCGAAAGGGCTGAACCGTTATGGTCCAGCCCCTTCGTGCCTACGATAGGAGGGAGCTTGAGCCTCCGGGCCGGGCTCTTTCCCGACTCGGAAGCATCCAAATAGTAGACGCCTCGGCATAGTGCAATGGGGGTGCCAGGTTCCTCAGATTTTCTGGATTATCAGATAAGTGACTCCAGAGAAAAGAGATAGCACCCAGGTTACTCGTCCCTCTCGGCTTCGCGGAAAGTCTCTTTTGTAAAGTTCTTTTTGACTAGCCCCCGGAGAGAATACAGTCCGCGAATCTCGTTACCGGCGCAGGGAATCCCCCACGAGCACGAAAAACCGATGAGCTCACTTCAACTGATTCATACCAATAGACTTACTTGACGATCCACTGGCGCTGGGTATCGTTGCTTTGCGTTTTCGAGCGGCTCCCGGGTAAGCCTCCCCCAAAGGGTTGCGCGCTCCGCCTCGGACCGTTGCCGGCCGATCCGGCCCCGGATCGTAACCTGCTCTCCAAGAACAATTTGCGAAGAGAGTCTCTTTGGCCCCAGGCCACCCGTTTTGGAACACACTTTGCTTTACTGGCCTAGGAATCACCCCCAACAATCGAGAGCGACCGCCAAAAAGCGAGCCATGAAAAATCGGGAGGAAGTCATGAAGACCGTCCTTGGACCGAGAGCCCAGAGTGGCTTCTCGCTGATAGAGGTCATGGTCGCCATGTTGATCACCATGATCGTCATGGCATCGGTCTTTACTCTGCTGCAGAAGGGACAAGCCAGCTTTCAGAGGGAGCCCGAAGTGGCGGAGATGAACCAGAACAGCCGTTACGGCCTGGACATGATCATGCGGGACCTCACCAATGCCGGTCTCGGGGACAACCTGCCGGTTTTGTTCGCGGTCGTTCCCTTAGACGGCGGCGGGGATACACCCGACGAGGTCACCATCATGTACGCCGATACCGATTTTCCGACGGTTCTTCCCGGCGCCCCCTTCGGCCCCCTGGGGAATTCCGCGACGGCCAAGGTCGATCCGTCAACCTTCGACCCGGCGCAGCAGGACCCCGAATCGGCGTATGCCGACGGGGATGTCCTCTTCGCCATAGAGACGGACGACTGCGACGGGGATGGCGAACTGGGGATCGTACCCTTCGAGCTGACCCAGCCCCCGGGTTGCACGGGCGGCCCGTCCTGCCCCGCTCTGAATCTCAACCACAATCCCGGAAACAGCGAGGGGAATTTCAACCGTCCCCAGGGCTTCAACGACGAGGTGCAGGGAGATTGCGCCGTTATCGGCGTCTTCCAGATGATACAGTACCGCATCAATCCCCTCCCTCCCACGGAAAATCCGGCCCTGGAACGAAGAGACCTACGAGAGGGGGTAGATTGGCACCCGGTCGCCGCGAACATCGAGAACCTCCAGGTGCAGTACGCACTCGGCGATAGCGACGTGTTCGTCGACGACCCGGCCATGCCGGACCTCGCCGACCCCACGACCTGGATTACGCAGGTGCGGGTGAGGCTCGACGGACGAAGCGCCAGCACCAACTTGCAGGGCGCGTCGGTAGGCGATTTCGACGATGGCAACCGCCTGCGCCAGACGTTCATCACCACCACCGTGCTGCGCAACATCACCGCCAAAGCGGCACAGGAAGACAACAACAACTACAACTGAGTCGCGGGCTCAAAGAGAGTCAAAGGCTCGCCACCGGTCGGGGTGGCGGGCCTTTTTCCTATGGACGGGAGCTCAATTACCAGGAGCGTAGTAGCCCAGCTTGGTGCGAACCAGTAGACCCTCGTCGGAAGCGGTCTGCACCACCACCCGTCGCCAGGTACCGTCGCGCCGGGTATTGTTCGAGAGGTAGCCGAGGTTGTACTGGCTCTTGAGCTCCTTGGCGATGCGATCGTAGACCGACTCCAGCTCATCGATGTGTCCCGGAAAGAACCACTGCCCCCCGGTCTCTTCGGCCAACTTCTTCAGAACGTGCTCGGCTTCCGAGAAGTGCTTTCCCCGCGGGCTCTCGCTGCGCAGGGAGATGGTGTAGATGGTGACATCGGTGTCCTTGGTGAGCTCTAGGACCTGATCGAAGGTCACCAGCGAGCTGGTGTCTTCACCATCGGAGAGCACCACGATGGCCTGTCGGCGGATGTCGGATCGCCGGCGCGAGAGATCCTTTAAGGCGATGTACAGGGCATTGTAGAGGCTGGTGGTTCCACCCGCCTGGGTTCGGCGAATGGCCTCGGTCAGTCTCTCCGCTTCGCCGGTGAAGGGCTGGACGATGTGGGCCTTGCTACCGAACTCGACCAATTGCGTCAGGTCATCTTGTTTCATCGTACCCACGAAACGAATCGCCGCCTGTTGCGCGAAAGCCATGTTCTCCTCCATGCTGGCACTCGAGTCGAGGAGGAGGACCATGCGGAGAGGCAGGTCTTCCTGTGAGAAGACGGAGACTTCTTGATGGACACCGTCTTCGAACACGCGGAAGTCATCCCGCGTCAGATCGGTCACGAACCGCTCGCGGGTGTCGGTCACCGTGACGTTCAAGGAAATGAGATCGACGCTGACTCGGAACTGGTATCGCTCTTCGTCGACGTCTTGCGGCTGTCGGTCGTCCGACTGGCCGGCCAGCCGGGGGCCGGTCGCCAGGACGCCCGCGGACAAGACCGCGGCCAGGAGCCACTTCGCCGGGATCATCGATGGATTACCACCTTCCAGGTATCTTGACACCCGCCGATCGCTCCTCGACAATGAGCTCCATATCTCTTTTATATCTCGCCCGGCGGGCTCGGGTCAAAGGGAGGTGTTTTCTTGGCAAAGCGGGCCGCAGTGCTCACCATCAGCGACGGTGTGGCGGCCGGGGCCCGGGAGGACCGCTCCGGCGCCGCGGCCGCGGCGAAGCTCCGCGAGCAGGGTTTTGACCTCGTGGAACGCGCGGTGGTACCGGACGAGCGCGAAGAGATCGCGCGTCGGCTAAGAGCCTGGGTGGCCTCGGGGGCCGTCGATCTCATCCTGGCCACCGGCGGAACCGGTCTGGGGCCGCGGGACGTCACGCCGGAGGCGATGCGGGACGTTATCGAGCGGGAGCTTCCAGGCTACGGAGAGCTGCTGAGAAGCGACGGCCTCCAGCACACCCCCATGGCCTCGCTCTCGCGGAGCCTGGCAGGCACGGCACGGAAAACACTCCTCATCGCCCTACCGGGAAGCCCGGATGCCGTCCGCCAGGGGCTGGACGCCCTGCAACCCTCCCTCTCCCATGCCTTGGATCTCCTGGCCGGCAGGACCGGACACTGAGCGGTCCATTCCCCGGGGCGGTTGTCACCGCGCGAAGCCGGGGGTAAGATAAGAGTAGTTGCAGGCCTTGCCGGTAACCCGGAGGGATAGGATGCAGACCACACCGCCCCGGTCAGCCACGCGCCGCCGTTATTCCCGCGTGCAATCTCTCGGGGAGTGCTTCGCGCAGCTGGGCAACGGCTGGGAAGGCTCGGTGATCGACCTGAGCCTGGGAGGCATGCTGGTCCGGATCAAACGGGTACTGACCTTGGGGTCTTGTTATTTCGTGAAACTGCTGTTTCCCGAGCAGGTGGTGGTCGTAGAGGCCCGTGTGGTCCGCGTGCAAAGCGCCGCCGAAGATTACCTGACCGGAATGGAGTTCGTGAAGCTCTCCTCGGATGATCGGGAAGCCCTGCGAGGGTTTACCGAGCCGAAAACCCAGAGGTCCTGACCTTCCCCATCCGTCCGTTCCGGTAAAACCTGGGGAGCGCTTTCCCCGCCACATGGTCCGCGCGGCGCAGGTGCTTGCCTCCGGGCGAAGCGGAAGCTATAATGACGAATTCTACTAAATAAAAAGGAGCCCTTGGCCAGCTACTCGCAGATATGTGGGGATAGATTCAACGGGAACATGAAGAAAACGGAACTCGCCCAATACAAAAAGGCTCTTCTGGAAAAAAAGACGGAGCTCGAACAGTCGGTGGGCCGGACCCTGCTCTCCGAGGGCTCCAACACGGATGGACACGGAGACTTTGCCGACCGCTCCGCCGCCGCCAACGAAGAAGAGATCAGCATCCAGCTCAAGCAGACCGACACCAAGTTGCTCCGCGCTATCGAAGTCGCCCTGCAAAGAATCGAGGCGGGCACTTACGGGATATGCATCGACTGCGAGGAAGAGATCTCGGCGGCCCGTTTGAAAGCCGTGCCTTGGACCAAGGTCTGTATCGGGTGCAAGGAAAAGCAATATAGCTGAGCATCCCGCCCTTCCCGATCCCCGAACCCCCCCGAAACTATTGTCCCTCAGTAGGTAAGCTAAAAGCCCCCACTTGACAGGGAATTAGAGCGCGTGCTATAAAACCGCGCCTGTTCGGTGATAGGAGGCCACTCGGAGGATCCGGGTGACCTCCTCAAAGTTTATAGACCAGCGTTTTCTTCGCACATAACAGCACAACGTGAGTGAACTTTTCTGGCTCATTCCGCTTCTGCCCGGCCTAGGGGCGGGGGTCAACGGACTCTTCGGGAAACGTCTTCCCAAGGCGCTGGTATCCGCGGTGGCCTGCGGCAGCATCTTCGTCTCTTTCCTGCTGGCTCTTGGTTGTTTCTTCGGAGTCTTCTGGTCCGGTGGGAGCACCGCGGTCGAGACGGTGAGATTGTTCACCTGGATTCCCGGGATGGGTGTGGTGCTGTCCGATGGCACGTTCGGCAACCTGAACATCGGCTGGGAATATCGACTCGATTCCCTCTCCATGGTGATGACGCTGGTGGTGACCGGCGTGGGCTTTCTCATTCATGTCTACTCGATAGGCTACATGGCCCATGACCCTGGCTATGCGCGCTATTTCTCCTATTTGAACCTCTTCAGCTTCTTCATGCTCAACCTGGTCTTGGCCGCCAACTTCCTGCTCATGTTCATCGGGTGGGAAGGAGTCGGGCTCTGCTCTTACTTGCTCATCGGTTTCTGGTACGAGAGAAAATCGGCGGCCGACGCCGGCAAGAAGGCCTTCATCGTCAACCGCATCGGAGACGCGGGATTCCTTTTGGCGATGATGCTGATCTTCGTCAGCTTCGGCTCCCTGGATTTCTACGCGGTGATGGGTGCCATCGCCGAGCGTTTTGCAGCGCCTTCGACCGGCTGGGGCCTCCTGTCCGCCATAGGCGTCCTGCTGTTCGTGGGGGCGGCCGGCAAGTCGGCGCAGATCCCTCTCCACGTCTGGCTTCCCGACGCCATGGAAGGCCCGACCCCGGTCTCCGCCTTGATCCATGCCGCCACCATGGTGACCGCGGGTGTTTACATGGTGGCTCGTTGTGGGGTGCTCTTCGAGCACGCTCCCCTGGCGCTCACCGTCGTTGCGGTGGTGGGAGCGGTGACCGCGATCTTCGCCGCTTCCATCGGTCTGGTGCAGAACGACATCAAGAGAGTTCTCGCCTACTCCACCGTGTCGCAGCTTGGCTACATGTTTCTTGCCTGCGGGGTAGGCGCTTTCGCTGCCGGTATTTTTCATCTCATGACCCACGCTTTCTTCAAGGCCTGTTTGTTCTTGGGCTCGGGAAGCGTCATCCACTCCATGGAGCACGCCGAGCACGCCTCGGGCGGGCATCGGAACTACACCGAGATGCAGGACATGCGGAACATGGGGGGTCTCTACCGGCACATGCCGAAGACCGGGCTGACCTTCATGATCGCTACCGCGGCCCTCGCCGGGGTGCCTTTGACCGCCGGCTTTTTCAGCAAGGACGAAATTTTGTGGAAGGCGTGGAGCGGCTCGCACGGAAGTGGGCTTCTGTGGCTCATCGGACTGGTTGCCGCCGGCATGACCGCTTTCTACATGGGCCGGCAGGTCCTCATGACGTTCTTCGGGAAGTTTCGAAGCGGAGCCAAGATGGAATCTCATCTTCACGAGTCGCCCGCTGTTATGACTTGGCCTCTGATCCTATTGGCGGTCGGATCGATCGTCGCTGGCTGGGTGGGAATACCGCACGCTTTGGGTGGCTCCAACCACATCGAGGCTTTCCTGGAGCCGGCCATCCTGGCGGGTACTCACGTCGCCGCCGAGGGCGCCGCCCAGGCGGCCGATCATCCCGAAGGAGACACGGAGATCTTGTTCGCTCTCATCTCCATTGCGGTGGCGGGATGCGGTCTGTTCCTGGCTTATCATTTCTACGTCCGCCGGCCTGAACGGCCGAAGGCCTTGGCTGCGGCCTGGCCGGGAGCGCACCAGCTTCTCTACAACAAGTATTACGTCGACGAGCTCTATGACAAGACGTTCGTGCGCGGCACGCTCAAGGGTTCGGAGGGGATGTCTCTCTTCGATGCCAAGGTCGTGGACGGTGCCGTGAACGGCACCGCCTGGGGAACGCTCTCCGCCAGCGACGTCTCCAATTTCTTCGATATGAACTTCGTGGACGGTGCGGTCAATCTGGTGGGGTCCATCCTCACGGGTTTTTCCGGCACCTTCCGGCGCGTGCAGACCGGTCTGGTACAGAACTACGCCCTGATGATGCTGGTCGGGATCTTCGTTCTAGTGGGCTTATTCTATTTTTTGATCTGAGAAAAGGACTCGCTCGATGCTCGAGAACAACGTACTCGAATGGCCCATCCTCTCCTGGGTCGTCTTTCTTCCCGGCGTGGGGGGGCTCATCATTCTGTTCTTCGTCAGAAAGCACCAGGAGAATCTCATCCGCTGGCTGGCGAATATCTTCGGTTTCCTCGGCTTCCTCATCTCGCTGCCTCTCTGGTTTTATTTCCGCCCGGAGGGAGCGCAGTTTCAGTTCCCCGAGCAATACGACTGGATCCCCAGTATCGGCGTTCAGTACTTCCTCGGCATCGACGGGATCAGCCTGCTTCTGGTCCTGCTCACCACCATGCTTGGCTTCATCTCCATTCTGTCTTCCTGGACGGCCATCACCGAGCGCGTGAAAGAGTATTACGTGATGATGCTCTTTCTCCAGACCGGGATGCTGGGCGTCTTCGTGTCCCTCGACTTCTTCCTCTTCTACGTCTTCTGGGAAGTCATGCTGGTCCCCATGTATTTCCTCATCGGGGTCTGGGGTGGGCCACGGAAGCTCTACGCCGCCATCAAGTTCTTCCTTTATACCTTGGTGGGTAGCGTGCTGATGCTGCTGGGCATCCTGGCACTCTACTTCTATTACTACGAGCAGACCGGCGTCTACACCTTCAACGTTTTGGAGCTCATGAACCTGGGGCTTCCTTACAACCTTCAGTTCTGGGTCTTCCTCGCGTTTTTCGTTGGCTTCGCCATCAAAGTCCCGATGTTTCCCTTTCACACCTGGCTTCCCGACGCGCACGTGGAGGCTCCCACCGCCGGCTCGGTCATTCTGGCCGGGGTGCTTCTGAAAATGGGAACCTACGGTTTCGTGCGATTCTCGCTTCCGCTGTTGCCGGAGGCGAGCAAGGGAGCGGTGTGGTGGATGGTGCTCTTGGCCATCATCGGCATCGTCTATGGGGCGATGGTGGCCCTGGTGCAGAGCGACTGGAAGAGGCTGGTCGCCTACAGCTCGGTGAGTCACCTGGGCTTCGTGATGCTCGGGATCTTTGCCCTCAACGAGATCGGACTGCAGGGAGGGATCCTGCAGATGATCAACCACGGGCTATCGACGGGCGGGCTCTTCTTGACGGTGGGTCTCATCTACGAGCGGCGTCACACCCGCGAGATCGCCGACTTCGGAGGTCTTGCCAAGGTGATGCCCGTCTTCGCCGCCATGTTTCTGATCATTGCCCTGGCGTCACTGGGATTGCCGCTGCTCAACGGTTTCATCGGGGAGTTCATGATCCTGCAAGGAGCCTTCGCGGTGAACTGGGTGTGGGCGGCCTTCGCCGTCTCGGGTATCGTTCTCGGCGCCGCCTATTTGCTGTGGCTCTACCAGCGCACCATGTTCGGCCAGCTCGATAAACCCGAGAACATGAAGCTTCAGGATCTGAACTGGCGCGAGCGCTGGACCCTGATTCCCATCATTGCCTTCTGCATCTGGATCGGAGTCTATCCCGCGCCCTTCCTGAAACGCCTGGAAGTCCCGGTCCGGAACATCGTGGAGAGAATCGAGGCCTCGCCCGTGGAAGCCGCGCGTTCTCCTGAGAAACCAACCGTCGGCTCGAGCACCTCCGATCGCTAATCAGAACCTCGGCCGCCCGTCTGGTGACGGCTCCAAAGCACCCGAGCCCGGGGGGAGGTTTCAGAAGCTCGCCCTACTCTCCACCGTGGGCCTCATGATTCCCATCGCCATTACCTCGGGGGCGGCGGCCGGGTATTATTTGGACCGTCGGTGGGGCACGTTTCCTTGGTTGTCTTTCGTCGGTTTTTGCTTTGGGGTCGCCGCGGCTTTCATCAATCTCCTCAGGGTCCTCAAGAAGTTCGATGACGACGCCTGAGCGCTTGCCTCCGGAGCCATCCGGACGCCGCGTGGCGTGGCTGGGAGCTGCCGTGACGGCCGGCGCCAGCGGGCTGGGACTGCTGTGGGGAGTCGATTTTGCCCTCTCGGTCTTGGCGGGAGGTCTTCTCGCCCTCGTTCACTTCAGCGCCTTGAGCTGGATGGTCGAGCGGATCGCCCAACCGCGCCGAAAGCGAGTCGGCCGCCTGGCCATACTGGGTTTCGCTCTGCGCTATGCCTTGTTGGGTTTCGCCCTGTATGTTATATTCGCTGTTTGGAATCTAAACGTAGTGGCCGTCAGCCTGGGTCTATCAGCTCCGGTTGCGGCCATCTTTTTTGAGTGGGGCTTGGAAGCGTACGAGGGTTGCGTCCAAGGGTGATCCTTCCGGCCGGCGCCTGCTTTGACCTATGGAACAACTCGAGCACAAATCGTTCCTCTTCGCCCTGGTGAACCACTTTCTCGGCGCACCGGTGGCCTCGCTTCTCACCGCCCTGGGATTCCACGTGGACCCTTCCCACCCGGTCATTCCCGATCACGTCATCATGGCCGTTTTCACCGCGGTGCTCCTCACGGCGGGGGCTCTGTGGTTCCGTTCACGGATTCGCGTGGAGGAGCCCGGCAAGCTCCAGTTGGCTCTGGAAGCCGTGGTGGCGGCGCTCCTCGGCATGCTCAAGGAGAACGTGGGATCGAGGGGGCGCCAGTTTCTCGGTCTGGTGGGGACTCTGGGTTTGTTCATCTTGCTGTGCAATCTCCTCGGGCTGGTTCCCGGGTTCTCCTCTCCCACCACCAATCTGAACGTTACGGTCGGCTGCGCCCTCGTCTCGTTCCTGTACTACAACTACCAGGGCATTCAGGCCCAAGGATTGCTGACCTACCTCAAACATTTTCTTGGCCCGGTGCTGCCCCTGGCCATCATCATGCTGCCCATCGAGATCATCAGCCACCTCAGTCGGGTGTTGTCCTTGTCCATCCGACTCTTCGGCAACATCTTCGGTGAAGAGCTCGTCATTCTCGTCCTGGCCAGCCTGATTCCGTTCCTGGTACCGCTCCCCATGATGGCCTTTGCCGTGTTCGGAAGTCTGTTGCAAGCCTTTGTCTTCATCATGCTGACCATGATTTACCTCGGCGGTGCAGTGGCTCTGGAAGAGCACTGACCGTGAGATGCCAGGCACTCGCCGAGGCCGTTCTACACCTTGACTGCGAAAGGAGGATATTCTGGTGAAAAGAACTCTGCTGCTGGCGGCTCTCGGGTCGCTTGTTTTTCTCATCTTGGGGAGTCCCGTCTATGCGCAAGGGGAGTCGGGCGTCTGGACCGAGTCCAGCACCCAGTGGGCGTTGATCGCGGGTGCCTTCGCCCTGGCGTTGGCCGCGGCCTCCGGGGCCTACTCCCAAGGCAGGGCCGCCGCCGCGGCCTGCGAGGCTATTTCTAGAAATCCCGGTGCGGCTCCCCAGATCCGCTTCACCTTCTTGTTGGGCGTGGTGCTGATCGAATCGCTGGTGATTTATGTGTTCGTTATCTCGCTCAGTATCTTGTTCGTGAAGTGGCCCGCGCCTTGACAGCCTCCCTCTGGGCTCTCTCGCTTCCGCAATAGACCGCGAGAGAGCCCACAGTCCTAACGGCGGCCCTCACCCGTAGGGACGGCTGAGCTCTCGGCGCCGACAACCAAGAATGACCCTGCTGGTTGCCCTGGGTGTCCTGCTGGCCGCACTGGGAGGATTGTCCCTTCTCTTCGCCGAGCTTCTGGTCCACCCTCCCAAGAAATCTCCGACCCATCTGACGCCCGCCTCCGTCGGCCTACCCTTCGAGTGGGTGAGCTTCCCCTCTCACGACGGCTTGCGGCTGATGGGATGGCTCATCGGTCCGAATCTTCAGAAGCCGCCCGTTATCGTCTTGCACGGATACACGGATACGAAAAGCTCTTACCTCGACCAGGCTCGCTTTCTCTTCGATCGAGGCTTCCCCAGTCTTCTGTACGACCAGAGGGGGCACGGGGAGAGCGCCTCCGCCACCGTGTCGCTCGGGCCCCTGGAGGCCAGTGACCTGCGGGAAGCGCTTCGCATGTTGAGAGAGCGAGGTCGGGGCGAGCGATTCGTCGTCTGGGGAGTCTCCATGGGAGCCGCTGCCGCGCTCCTCGCCGCTGCCCGACTCCCGCAGATCGCCGGCGTCATTGCCGAGTCCAGTTACGAGCGGCTGGATCGGGTGGTGGCGGGTACGGCTCGTCTGCGGTTTCATCTGCCCAGGCTCCCGCTGGTGCCCTTTCTGTTGGCCGCGGCTTCTCTCTTGGCTCGACACAATCTGTTTCGCGTGCGCATCGGGGAGGCGGTCGCGAAACTGGGGAATCGCCCCCTGCTGCTGGTGAGCGGCGAGAGGGATCCGCGAATGACTCCCGAGCTGGGCAAGCGATTGCTCGCTCGATCCACCGGTCCGACCGAGCATCTGGTCATCGCCGGCGCCGACCACGCGCAGTCGTGGCATCTGGGAAAATGTCTTTATGGCG
The DNA here is from genome assembly GCA_035291825.1 of Vicinamibacteria bacterium. GTDB lineage: Bacteria > Acidobacteriota > Vicinamibacteria > Marinacidobacterales > DATDRI01 > DATDRI01. The sequence continues at coordinate 11,141 of DATDRI010000289.1, forward strand.
AAGCGGTTCTTAGGCTGCTCGAATCGGTTGGATCTCAGCGAACACCACCCCAGCTAGCCGAATAGGACAGCGTGCCAGGGTTTGCATGGGCGGCGCCTCCTCTGTAAGATCCGTGCGTTAACTGGAGGTATCTCGACCCTTGTTGGACACCATACGTTGGGAAGGCGATGCGGTCGCTTTTCTCGATCAAACCATGCTCCCGACGCGGGAGGATTATCTGGTCTGCCGCAGTGCTCCGGAGGTGGCGGCGGCCATCACCAAGATGGTGGTGCGAGGCGCGCCCGCCATCGGCGTGGCCGCTGCCATGGGCATCGCTCTGGGCATCAAGCAATCCATGGCGCCGACTGAGAAAGATGAGAAGGAGGAGAAGGCGTTACGGAGCACGCTGAACAACGTCTGCGAGCTGATGCGACAGACCCGACCTACCGCCGTCAACTTGTTTTGGGCGATCGAGAGGATGAAAGCACGTTTCGAGGAGCTCCTCCCCGAGGGACCGCGGCGCCTGGCGGAGGGACTGGAGCAGGAAGCGCTCGAGATCCAGAGGGAAGACATCGAGATCAACCGTCGCATGGGAAAGCACGGCGCCGAGTTGGTGCCGGACGGAGCGCGCATCCTGACCCACTGCAATGCCGGGGCGCTCGCCACCGCCGGCTATGGAACGGCGCTGGGCGTGGTGCGGGCAGCGGTCGAAGCCGGGAAGAAGGTCGAGGTCTATGCCGATGAGACCCGTCCCTTCCTACAGGGTGCGCGTCTCACCACCTGGGAGCTCGCCAAGGACGGGATCCCGGTCACGCTCATCACCGACAACATGTCCGGGCACCTGATGGCCCGGAAAAAGATCGATCTGGTGATCGTGGGGTCGGACCGCATCGCGGCGAACGGCGACTTCGCCAACAAGATCGGGACCTATTCGTTAGCGGTGTTGGCACGGGAGCACGGCCTTCCCTTCTATGCCGTCGCCCCCACCAGCACGTTCGATCTCAGCATCGCTTCCGGCGATCAGATCCCCATCGAACAACGAGACCCCCAGGAAGTCACCCACTTCCGCGGGGTGCGCATCGCTCCGGAAGGCATCGGAGTGGAGAATCCTGCCTTCGACGTCACGCCCAGCCGCTACGTGACGGCCATCGTGTGTGAGAACGGGGTCGCTCGTTCGCCCTTCACCGAGGCACTGCGACGGCTGAGCCAGAAAACGAAAGCCGCCTGATCGAAGCTATTTCATCCCAGCAACCCGTGCTCATCCTTGGGATCGAAAGTTCCTGCGACGAAACTGCGGCCGCGGTGGTCGAGGATGGCCGACGGATTCTATCCAACCTCATCGCCTCTCAGGTCAGCGTTCATCGCCCCTACGGCGGCGTCGTACCGGAGCTGGCCTCTCGCCAGCACCTGGCCCACATAGGGCCTGTCGTCCGGCGCGCGCTGGATGAGGCGGGAGTGGATCTATCCCGCATCGATGCGGTTGCGGTGACTCAGGGGCCAGGGCTCATCGGCTCCCTCCTGGTCGGTCTCTGCTTCGGCAAATCGATCGCCTTCGCGCGCGGCGTTCCCCTCCTGGCAGTCGACCATCTGGAAGGTCACATCCGGGCCGCCTACATGGAGCGTCCGGAATCGGAGCCCATCCCGCACCCCGCGGTCTCGTTGGTCGTATCGGGAGGTCACACCGGTCTGTATTTGATGAGTGAAGAGGCACGGTACCATCTGCTGGGGAAAACGCGGGACGACGCCGCCGGCGAGGCCTACGACAAGGTGGCGAAGCGTCTGGGGCTGGGCTACCCGGGAGGCCCGGTATTGGATCGCTTGGCCGGCCACGGGGATCCCAAGGCGATTCCACTTCCGGTGGCCAAGATATCGGACGGCAGCCATGATTTCAGCTTCAGTGGGCTGAAGACCGCGGTGCTGCGCGCCGTTCGGGAGCGGAACATCGAACCGCTCGCCGAGGGCGAGGATCCTATGGCCCGGCGCGACATCCTGGACTTGGCTGCTGGCTTTCAGAAGGCGGTGGTGGAAGCCCTGGTGGCCACGACCGAGCGCGTCACACGACGCTCCAAGGCGCGCGCCATCCTGGTCTCGGGGGGGGTGGCAGCCAACAGCCGGCTCCGTTCCGAGTTTGGCCGACTGGGCGCCAAGCTGGGAGTTCCTGTCGTCTTACCGAGTATCTCCTTGTCCACCGACAATGCCGCCATGATCGCCGCCGCCGGCTATCTCAAGTACTTGCGCAAAGAGTTCTCCGGCCTCGATCTCAACGCCGAGGTGGAGCTGCGGCTGGGGGAGGGCCCTGTGCGCCGATCGC